>CAYOBS010000042.1:0-16088 GCA_964402305.1 uncultured Planctomycetaceae bacterium
AGACATTCCTGGCATTCCTGGCATTCCTGGCATTCCTGGCATTCCTGGCATTCATCATTCCTGGCATTCCTGGCATTCCTGGCATTCCTGGCATTCCTGGCATTCCTGGCATTCATCATTCCTGGCATTCATGGCATTCATGGCATTCATGGCATTCATCATTCATGGCATTCATGGCATTCATGGCATTCATCATTTAGCATTAGACATTCCTGGCATTCCTGGCATTCCTGGCATTCCTGGCATTC
This sequence comes from uncultured Planctomycetaceae bacterium, assembly GCA_964402305.1. Classification (GTDB taxonomy): domain Bacteria; phylum Planctomycetota; class Phycisphaerae; order SM23-33; family SM23-33; genus JAUWQU01. The sequence continues at coordinate 249 of CAYOBS010000042.1, forward strand.
CTGGCATTCATGGCATTCATGGCATTCATCATTCGAGCATTCTGATTGGCCTCCAGGCCAATCAGCCGATCCCGCCTTCGCCGATGAGCACGTTGAGCAGGCTTCGCTGGAAGTGCAGGCGGTTCTCGGCCTCTTCCATGATGATCTCGGCGTGGGCCTCGAAGACGTCATCGGTGATCTCGTAGCCCCGATAGGCCGGCAGGCAGTGCATTACAACGGCGTGCCCGGGAGCGGCCGACATCAACTCGGCGTTGATCTGGAAGCCCGCGAACGCCTTCAGGCGGCGCTGCTTTTCTTCCTCCTGGCCCATGGAGACCCAGGTGTCCGTGTAGACGATATCGGCGTCGGCCACCGCGTCGGCGGGGGCGTCGGTCCAGCGGTAGGCGTAGGGGCCCATGCTGTCGACGAAGGGCTGCTCGAGCTTGAACTCGGCCGGGCTTGCCAGCACGAACGCCATGTTGAACTTGCCGCACGCCACCGCCAGCGAGCGGGCGACGTTGTTGCCGTCGCCGATGAACGCCAGCGTCCGGCCTTCGAGGTCGCCGAAGTGCTCCTGGGCGGTCATCAGGTCCGCCATTGCCTGGCAGGGGTGCGAGTAGTCCGTCAGGGCGTTTATCACCGGCACCGGGGCGTGCCGGCCTAGCTGGCGGACCATGTCGTGGCTGAACGTGCGGGCCATGATCCCGTCGCACATCCGCCCCAGCACGCGGGCGACGTCCTGCACGGCCTCACGCTTGCCCAGGCCGATGTCCGCCTGCGTCAGGTAGAGCGCGTGGCCGCCGAGGTGAACCATCGCCGACTCGAAACTCACCCGCGTCCGCAAGCTCGGCTTCTCGAAGATCATCGCCAGGCACTTGCGGGCAAGCGTCGGCGCAAGCCGGCCCTGGCGGTATAGCTGCTTCTCGGCGATGGCCCGCCGCATCAAGCCCGCGAGCTGGTCGCTCGTGAAGTCCGACAGTTCGATGAAGTCTTTCATTGTTCCTGTTTCTGGATCAGCGTGCCCACGCCGCGGTCGGAGAATATCTCCAGCAGCAGCGAATGTCCGAAATGGCCGTCGATTATGTGCGTGCGGTTGACGCCGGCGTCCAGGGCGCGCAGGCAGGCCTCCACCTTCGGCAGCATGCCCGACGAGATCGCGCCCGACGCGATCATCTCCTTGATCTCCGACTGGTTAAGCTGGCCGACAAGGCTTTCGGGGTCCTTCGGGTCGCGCCGGATGCCGTGTGTGTCGGAGACCATGACGAGCTTCTCAGCCTTCAACGCCGCCGCCACCTCGCCCGCGGCCGTGTCGGCGTTGCAGTTCATCCGGGCGCCCGTCTTGTCGCGCGCCAGCGGGGCTATAACGGGGATGGTGTCCGCCTCGCACAGCAGGGCGATGAGCTTGGCGTTCACCTGCGTGACCCGCCCGACGAAGCCCAGGTCGATCTTCCGCCCGTCCGGCTCCTCCAGAAAAAGCTTCTCGCCGAACAGCACGCCGCTGCTGAGCGAGTGCAGGCCCATGGCGGCCGAACCGAGCGCCTCGATCGTCTGGACGAGGTTGCGGTTGATCTCGTTGCACAGCACGTGCTCGACGACCGTCAGCGTCCGCTGGTCGGTGTACCGCCGGCCCTGGACGAACTGGACCTCCAGCCCGCGCTGCTCCATGGCGTTGTTGATGGCCTTGCCGCCGCCATGAACGACCACCGGACGCATGCCGACCGTGTTCATGAACACCACGTCGGTCAGCATGTCCGTAAGGGCACGCTCGTCGTCCATGATCGAACCGCCCATCTTGACGACGATGATCTTGTCGAGAAAACGCTGAATGTAGCCCAGGGCCTCGATCAGCGTCTCCGCTTTGGCAATGGCTTCCTGCATGGCATCTCCCTTGGATTTCGGGAAACCGTCATCAATACCGCACCGCCCGGCGGAGGTCAAGGGCCTTGTCGCCCTTGCGGTCACTCGACCCGGCGCAGCGTGAAGCGCCGGGTGCGTTTGGACGTGACGTCGATGCTGATCCGCCAGCGCGGGCGGGGAAGGGCGGCCTCGGCCCGCTCGGCCCATTCGATAAGAACCACGCCGTCGGCGAGCATTTCCTCCAGGCCCAGTTCGCCGATCTCGGTCTCGGGCGACGTCATGCGGTAGAGGTCCAGGTGGTATACCGGCACGGTTGCGGGATACTCCTGCACAAGCACGTAGGTGGGGCTGGAGACCATGCGATCATCGGCCAGGCCCAGCCCGCATGCGATACCGCGGACCAGGGCCGTCTTGCCGGCGCCGAGGTCGCCAGTGATCGCGACGCAGTCGCCCGCGTGCAGGCGACTGGCAAGCCGCCTGCCAAGTGCCGCCGTCGCGGCGGGGCTGCTGGTTGTGAAGACCTCTTCGTTCATGCGTTCCTGCTGCCGCCGGCAGGGCCAAGATGGCCCTGCGACTCATGGGCAAGATGCCCATGCTACGCTACGTGTCGTGCTGCCAACCCCTGGCCGGAAGCTCTTGCCGCTGCCCATCGGCCAAGACAAGGCTGCGCGCGGCGCCGGCGACAATAGTGCCAATTCGCGTCACGTGTACCTCGCCCAGCGGCTGGTCGGCAAGCAGCCGCTCGGCCTGGTCCCGCGGCAGGGTGAACAGCAGCTCGTAGTCCTCGCCGTCGCCCAGGGCCGCCGCGAGCGCATCAGGGCGCAGCCGGGCGTCGGGGTGAACCGGCACGGCCTCGGCCTGGATATCCGCGCCCACGCCGGATGCTTCGCACACGTGGCCCAGGTCGGTCGAAAGCCCGTCGGACACGTCGATCATGGAATGCAGCCCGTATTGCCCGGCCAGGATGCGTGCCTCGGCCACGCGGGGCGTGAATGTCAGGTGTCGCCGCGTCCGCCATGCCGCGCCGAAGGCGCCGGTAACGCAGATCGCGTCGCCTGCGCGCGCACCGCTTCGCAGCACGGCGCCGGCCGGGCCAGGCCTGGCCAGGACGGTCAGCGAGATCGCCAGCTCGCCATCCCAGGTTCCCACGTCGCCGCCGACCAGCGGGCAGGCGAAGGCGTCACCAAGCTCGCGCATGCCGGCGTACAACTCCTTCGCGTCGGCCTCGCAAAAGCCGCGCGGCAGGGCCACCGTCGCCACGGCAGCCAGCGGCTCGCACGCCATCGCCGCCACGTCCGAGAGGTTCCGCGCCATCGCCTTTCGCCCAGCCGCTTTGGCCCCGTGCTCTGCCAGGCGAAAGTGAACGCCGTCGAGCACCTGGTCGGCCGCGACGAGAAGGTCCTGGTCGCCGCAGCGGACCACGGCCATGTCGTCGCCAGGCCCGACAGGCACGACGGCCGGGTCAAACACGCTCCGCGAGCGGATGTACTCGATGAATGATGCTTCCTTCATGTTACCAGGGACACAGGCGCGACCTTCGGCCGCGGCCAAAGAATTTTACCGCCGAGGCGCAGAAACACAGATGTCGAAAAGAAACAGGTTTTATCTCTTTTTCTCCGCGTCCTGGGCGACCTCCGCGATAAATGCCGTTTTTCTTATCTACCGGTTACCGGATGCCAACTGACGCCTGGTTTTCGTGGCGGTCAGACTCGCAGCGTTTTCCCCCAGTATGGTTCGAGAAGGTGCCGCTGGGCTTCGAGCAGTTCGTTGAAGCACTTTCTGATGGTTGCCGGGCAGGCCTGGGCGGCGGCGGCGGGGTCGATCATGCATGCCAGGCAGGCTTTTTCCAGGTCGCGTTCGAGGAAGGCGTCGCTGGCGAGGGTTTGCATGTCGGCCAGGGCCCGGCAGAGTGCGGCCAGTTGCGGCGGCATCCTGCCAACCTTGTGGGGATGCACGCCGGCGCGGTCGACGGTGCAGCAGACCTCCACGCAGGCGTCGGCGGGGAGGTTCTCGATGAGCCCACCGTTCATCACGTTGAGGTGCATGCAGTAGATGCTGTCGGTCCGGATGCCGTGGATGATCCGCACGCCGTATTCGTTGGACAGCTCGAGGTCCAGCGGTTTGCGGCCATCGAGTTGCTGAACGAGGTCCGAGTCCTTCGTCCATCGCTCGCCTATGGGGGCGGCGTCCAGCGGGGGTTTGGTCGCGGGGGCGAATATCGACTCGCGGTCGGCGTCTCGCGGCAGGAAGTAGGGTACGTACTCGGCGACGTGGGTGGGCCCCTCGGCCGACCAGTACCCGAACTGCTTGAGCAGCTCGAATTTCGATCCGCAGCGGCGGTAGTTGGCGGGATTTTCGCCGGCGCGGCGAAGGTCCGGGTAGACATCCCCGCGCCCGTCGCGGTACTCCACTGACAGGAACCAGTCGAGGTGGTTGACGCCGGCCGCCTCGAACCGGAGGTCCCTGTGCTTGCAGCCGACGTAATGGGCAATCTCGCGTATGCCGCCCTGGATATTGTGGCACAGGCCGTAGGAGCGGATTTGCGGGCACGCAAGGATGAGCGACCGCGTCAGCATGCTCATCGGGTTGACGTAGTTGATCAGCATGCCTCCCGGGCATCGCCGCTGCATGTCCTGGGCGATGGCCAGAAGCTCGGGCGCCGCCCGCATCATCCGCATGACCCCGCCGATGCCGACGGTGTCGGCCACGGTCTGCTGAATGCCGTACTTGAGCGGGATGCAGATGTCGCCGCGGTACGGCTCGCCGCGATACGCCTGCCCGCCCTGGGCGAAGGAGGCGATGACGTAGTCGGCCCCGTCCAGCGCGCCGTCTTGCCAGCAGGAGGCGGTGGTGACTTTCATCGGCGCACCGTAGTGAGCCACCACCTTGCGGCAGTAGGCGGCGATGGGGTCGAGGTGGTTGGGGTTGTTGTCGACCAGCACCACCTCGCCCTGGCGAAGCTCCTCGAAGGACATGATGTCAACAAACGACGTTGCGCCGAAGTGGCTTCCGGCGCCGATGAATACGGTCTTCGGCATTTCGCTTGTTACCTTGGGTTGTCTTATCTACAAGAAGCTTCTTTGTGACATAGGTCGTATAGGTCCTATAGGACTTATGGGACCCATAGGACTCATAGGACTTATACGACGTGTCAGGACAACATTCTCTTCTTCTGCTTCTTCACAGCGTGAACGCGAAGTCGCCAATCAGCGCGCCGGGAAGCCTGGCCGAACGGGTCGATCGCGAGCGGTAGGTCTCGGCGCTGGGCAGCAGTTCTTGCCGGCTGGTCAGGCCGACGAGGTTTTCCCCGAGCATGTTGTAGATCGTCTCGTCGAAACGCATGACGTTCAGCGGCGCGACCACCTGGCCGCCCTCGACCCAGAACGTGGCGAACCGGGTCATGCCGGTCAGCCGGCTGGCGGGCAGGTCGGAGAAGTTGAGGTACCACAGCCGATTGACGTACACGCCGGTGCCAAGCTCCTTCAGCACCGCCTCCGGCGCGATCTGCCCGGTGGACACGTCCAGCGACTCGGGGTACTCGTTGCTGTTGGGCTGGACGCCGAACTCCTTTGCTGAACGCGGCGAGGCCAGGGCGTCCTTGAGCCGCCCGGCCTCCACCATGGTGACCGACGGCGGACGGATGAATCCGCCGGACAGGAAGTTAGGCGCAAGTCCCTCGGCCGTGTTCTCGCGGATGGTCACCGATGGCGCCAGCGTGCGCCCTTGCTCGACCATCTTCAGCAGGCAGGTGGTCTTGGTCCGATGCGCCTTGAGGGAAAAGCCGCCCCAGCACATCGAGGACATGATTTCCTTCAGGGCCGCCGGGGCCAGGTACACGCGGTACTTGCCGGGTTTGATCGTCTTAGGCTCGCGGGCCAGGATGGCGAGCTGCTCGCGGGCGTCGGCCACTTTGCGGTCGAAGGCCGGCTGGTCCCACGCAAAGCCGGCGTGGCTGGTCTTCACGGCCTTGTCCGCGGCGTGATAGAAGCTCCAGTCGAAGTGGAAGCTGTGCGTCGCAAACCAGTTCCGCTGGCCGAGGGAGTTGGCGAAGCCGGCGACGATCTCGCCGGCGGCGAGGATTCCCACGAGGTCCAGGCCCGCACCTGCCGCCAGAACGGCGTCGACGATCTCGCCGCTGTCGGGCAGTTGGTTGGGGCGGACCTGCTCGCTGCTTGTGGGCGTCGTCGAGTAGAGCAGGTACGGGTCTTCCGGCACGCCGGGCAGTTGCGACCGCAGGTCGGCAAGCAGGTCGCTGCCGCGCCGGCGGTCGATTTCCGGCTGCCTGCTCAGCGTGCATGACCCGGCCACGTGACGTAGCCCGTCGATGAGGTCCAGGCTCAGCCAGCTCTGCGTTACGCTGCCTGCCTGGCGGATGAGCGACTTGTTGAACCGCACGAAGTCGCTCTGCTCGCCGGAAAAGTACGCCAGCAGGACTTCCTGCCCGGCAAGCTGCCCGGTCAGATGATCGACGAGGTCGAAGAATGGCTGCTGCATCTTGGTTTTCCTTGCTCGCGGCTTACACGCCGCCGAAGACGTCCACGTTCTCGAACAGGCACGCCGGGCTGGAATGGCCGACGATCTGGCCCTGGTTTGGCTCGCCCTTGCCGCAGTTGGGCGTGCCCATTACTTCCACCGTCTCGGGCCCGCCGACCGCCTTGAGGCTCCGCCAGAACGTGGCAGAGATGCCGCGGTAGTTGGGGTTCTTGACGAGTGTCGTAAGCTCGCCGTCCTCGATGAGCCGGCCCCACTCGCAGCCGAACTGGAACTTGTTCCGGCTGTCGTCGATGGACCAGCAGTTGACGGTATGCATGTAGATGCCGCGCCTGACGGACGCGATCATCTCGTCGAGGCCGCTTGTTCCGGGCTCGAGGTTGAGGTTGGCCATGCGGTCGATCGGCGGGCGGTTCCACGTGTCCGCCCGGGCGTCGGATACTCCCGGCAGTCCGGTGCGGGCCTGCGAGACCGTCGCGCCCAGGGCCCGCTGGAGGATGCCGTCCTTGATGAGGTATTGCTTCTGGGCCTTGGCGCCCTCGTCGTCGTAGCCGTAACTGGCAAGCTGCCGCGGCAGCGTCGGGTCGAATGTTATATTCAGCAGGTCCGATCCGTAGCGGTAGCTTCCGAGCATGTCCAGCGTGACGAAGCTCGTGCCGGCGTAGTTGCGCTCATCGCCGAGGATGCGGTCGAGCTCGAGCGGATGGCCGATGGACTCGTGGATCTGGAGGACCATCTGGTCGGGCGACAGCAGGGTGTCCATGACGCCGGCTGGGCAGTTGGGCGCAGCCAGCAGCGCGATTGCTTCGGCGGCGATCCGCGGCGCGGCCTGGCGCATGTGGTAGCGGTCGAGCACCTCCAGGCCGCCCTGCTGGCCGTAGTTGAACCCGCCCAAGTTTCGGGTCTGGGATTCTCCGCCGCTGCTGGCGGTCGCCCGCATCTTCGGGCCGACCATGTGAAATCGCTGGTAGATGCGCCCGCCGCCGGCGGTCAGGTAGAGCGACTCGATTTCGTTGTGCCAGATCCCGGCCGACCAGTCGACGATCTTCTCGCCGGCCTTGAGCTGCTTGGAGAGCGACAGCAGCAGCTCGAACTTATCGGCCAGGCTCATCGATTCCCACGGCTGCTCGTTCGGGCCTTCGTACTGGCCGGTGTTCTGGGGCATGGCGACTTTGCGGAAGTCTATCACGCACGCCCCGGCCGAGCGCTTCGCCCAGGCGGCGGCCCGGTCGGCGGCGTGCTTCAGGCCCGATGCCGTCAGGTCGCTCGTGGCGGCGTAGCCAAGCCCGCCGCCATCGTGAACGGTGATCATGGCCCCGACGTTCTCGCTGCGGTAGACGGGGTTCGGCACGAGCTGGCGTACCGAGACATCCTCGCTGCGCCATCGCGAGAACCGCATCGAACAGAAGTCCGCCGCGGGGGCGACCTGCCGGAAGCGCGCTTCCAAGTCTTTCAACACAATCAAACTCCTTGTCTGCCTGGTACACATTGGCCGGCCAGGGCCGACGGCGGGGCTATTTGTTCTGGATGTTCAGCCACTCGCCCAGCAGGAAATTCACCCGCCCGATCAGCAGCGAGAGCCGGCCCATGACTGTGAAGCCGAACGACGCTCCGAACGAGACCATGAGGAACCAGATCCCGAGCTTCGAGACCGCCGAGCCTACCTTCTTGTGCTCGACGGAGAAGAAGAAATAGAACAGCACGGCCACCGTGCCGATCATGGCGACCAGCGCCCCGAGTATGGCCAGGCACGAGCCGACGAAGTTTTCCGGCGAGAAGGGATGGGCCGGCGCCTTCGGGCCGAGGGCATCCTGCAGCGGCTTGATGGCCGCGGTGAGCTGCTGGAGAATGAAGCTGTTGGTGATAAGCGGTATGGCGACGCCTGCCCCCCAGCCGATCAGGATGGCGTACGCGTAGCGGCTTACCCAGCCGTGCTTGCGGGATATTCGCCCCATCAGCAGGAAGCCAAGGGCGACCGGCACGGCCAGGTGCAGCAGCGAGCTCTTGAACGCCGCGGCGGTTGGGGCCGCGAATAGCGGCTGGTAAACCAGCGGGCGGAGGAACTCCCGCCACGAGATCACGGCGGCGTAGCCCAGCGACACGCCGACGTAGAGGTGCTCGGCGGCCTTGAACAGCGGGTTGTCGCGGTAGAGGAAGCTGAACATAATGAACGTCAGCCCCGCGGCCACGATCAGGCCGATGGCCTTGGTGGGGTCGGCGTCCTTGTCGAACGGGTTCTGGCGGAGCAGGCTGACGATGAAGAACGCCACCACCAGCAGCGCCAGAACGCCAATCTCGATGGCCTGGCGGCGTCTTGCCGCGCCTGCCTGGATTTCGTCGGCTTGTGTGTGATCGCTCATCAGGAGAGTCCCTCGTTCTTGCGGCCAAATCGCCCGGCGAACATGTGGATGTTTGCGCCGAGGATGAGAAGGATAATCAGCACGTGCGTGGCCGACTGCGCCAGCATGCCTTTTTCGCCCCGGCCGGGAATCTTAAGGAGCTTCTCATAGTCGGCCGCGCCGCGAAGGCCTCCCAAAAAGCCGATGAGCTGGTTGGATTGGTAGAACGGGTAGAGGTCCGGCGTCATTACGGCTGTCGTGCCGGTCGCCATCGGGATGTCCGCCCGGTCCGCGCCGTACGCGATCCACCATTCGACGGTGCCCATGGCCGCAAGGTCAACCAGCAGGTTGATGTTCTTGAGGCTGTTGACGCCCGCCAGGGCCTCCATGCCCTGGGTGGGCTGTCCGTAGTAGTCCTTGTCGAAGGCGCCCTTGAGGTTGTCCACCATCTTGAGTATGAGATTCGTAGTCCCCGGGCGAAAACCCAGGAAGACGTAGTCCTTGCCGGAGACCACCTTCTTGCCGAACATCGAATTGGCGTCTTCGGCGGCCTCGTCGCAGCCTTTCTTGGCGATTCCGACCGACGAGGGCCATGGGGTCATCACGACGGGGATGACGCCCTTCTTGAAGCAGTGCCTCAGCAGGGAAAGGCTCATGGGATACAGCTCAGCCTCGCTGGACGGGTCGTAGTCGATGGAGATAAGCAGGTGGTCGCCGGGGCTGAGGCTCTCGACCTTGTCGAAGACCTTTTTGGACTCCGGCGAAGGCGTGAACTTCTGTCGATAGTCGATGAAGTACGACAGGATCACCGCCAGCGCGATGCCGACGTAGATGATCCGCCGTATAAGCTCGTAGTGTTGCGGCCTGTTCTGGCTGGTGCTCATCAGTCGCCGCCTCCCATGTAGGACCGCTCGATGCCAAGCAGGATTCGCATCGACTGGGATATCACGCCAAGGGCGATGCCCAGCATGATGCCTCGCTTGGCGGCCAGGTTGGGGTAATCCATGATGGCTTTAGACAAGTTGGGAATGACCATCCTGTCATTGAAGAGCCAATCGCTGACGGACTCGCTGATCGGCACGCGCCCGAACATAACGATGAGCGCCGACGCCAGCAGCAGCCCGGCCGCAAGGTTCCGCGCGCGGAACGTCCGGAACGCCGCCGAGGCCATGTAGAACGCCAGGATGGAGAAGACCGTAGCCGAGCAGGGTATAAGGATGTTGTCGTAGCCCCAATCGAAGGGGTCCACTTCATGCTTCGTCCCGCCCGCCAGAGGGCCGAAGATGTCGCTGTATATCCCCACGACGATCATCCCGATCGCGCCGATGAAGACGAAGATGCTGTAGCCCCAGCCGGGCGCCTGCCGCAGGATGCGGGTCGCGTGCATGTGCGAGAGGCTGTAGATGCCCAGGAACGTCGCGAAGCCGCCGATGACCATGCCCCATGTGGTCATCTCGTCGCGGAACGCGGTAGACCATGGGTGCGGGACGTAGTACTGCATGAAGCCCAGCACGCCAATGCCGAAGACTATCAGAAGCGGTATGGTGCGCTTGAAGATCATGGTGTCACCCTTTGCCCGCCTCCAGGAGCCCTCGCAGCCAGGCCACCCAGGCCACGTCCCAGCTTTTGGCCACAGCCACGGTCAGCAGGATCGTTCCGATCAGCAGGGCAACCATGATGAACGCCTTGCCCACGTCCTGCCCACGAAGGCTGCCCAGCAGGCGCGGCTCGCGCGAGAGGTACGCCGACGCGGCGTAGAGTTCCTCGCCCATAAGCGTGTAGTCGCACGTCGTGATGAAGAACGGCAACTGCGTGTAGGCGTCCGTGCCGGCGACCTGGATGGCGCCCGTCGAGGAGCCCGTCTCGGCCAGAAGCAGGCTCTCGGCCCCGAAGTAGCCCAGGATGAAGATCGCCCCCGGCCGGCGGCGGACCATCATGCCCGAGACCGCCGCGACGAAAGCGAACTGCTCATAGGCGGTCAGCGAGACGTCGTCGGGGTTGTACGCGTCGGGCCGGCCGGCCTCCGTGAAGGCCTGCTGGACCACCTCCTGGCTGACGGCGGTGACGATCGGGTCCTGGTTCATCACGTGGATCCGGCTGTCGTGCTCGGCCGTGCGATACGCAATGTGCGACAGGATGTTCACCGACGCGATCGCCGACAGGTCGCTGACAAGGCCGCTGCCATGAATGAAGTACACGGGGCGGTCCATCTCCGTGGACCGGCCGATGGCCTCGTCAATGGCCTCCAGGCCGGCGATCTTGCGGATGAACAGCCCGGGCCTCCGCTTGGCAATCTCGATAAAGGTCACCACGATGGCGCTGAAGATCAGCGCGAGCACCAGGTTGTTGAGCTTGCCCCACTTGAACAGGTTTGCCTCCGCGCGGGCCTGGACGACCGCCGGCTCGCCGTCGCGCTCGATCAGGAGCATCTGGTCGCCCAGCTTGACGGCCAGGCGGAAGAAGCACGGCTGGGCGTTGATATCTCTTGTTTCGGCCCCGACGGCTTCGGTGTCCAGCTTGCCCAAGTGCGCCGCAAACTTGGCAAACCATTTCCGATCCGCCATCCCGACGCGCTGCCGAACGGGCTTGATCTTGGGTGGTTCGAAGGCCGCGGGGGTTGTCGCGGTTGGGGGTACGGGCTGTGTGGCCGCCTGCGCTGCCGACTTCTCCTCCTCCATGGCCGCCATCACCGCCAGGGCGAGATCCAATTCGCCGGATGTGATGTCGTGCTTCTCGGCAAACTCCCTTAGCCGCTGCTCCGTAAGCGGCCCCGGATGGGCGGGCTTGAACAGCTTGGCCGGGGTGATGTCGGCGTAGTAGAGCTTATTGGCATCCTCGGAATAGCCGAAGTAATTGGGCTTTTTCTTGGCAACGATCTTGGGCGATGGCGCGACTTCCTGCGTCTTGAACTTGCCGGCCTGGAAGTCCTCCTTCGAGCGGGCGACCTGGATGATGAACTTCACGCCCTCGGGCTGCCTGGCCGGCTGGCCCCAGACGACGAGGATTCCCGAGCCGTCGTCGTCGGGCCGGTCAAAGGCGCGGAAGCTGTTGGGGTCGGGAACGCAAGAGGCGGTCAGCGCCGGTTGGGTTGTGGCCTGGCTGGTCGCCGGCTCGACGGTTGTCGCCGGGTCGGTCGCCGCCGCAATGGCTGGGCCGGTCTGGGCCGCCTTGGCCGGGCCTGCAAATGCAAGAAGCATCGTCGCAAGGGCGATGGCGGCCCAGGTCGCTGGCGGGCGAACAATCACGGGATGGGGCTTTCTCAAGACTCTATCGCCTCGACGTTGGCCCTCGGGACGATCATGGTGTCGCCCTCGGGGAATTCCAGTTCCACGACGCGGACCTTGGCCTCGGACTCGACTCGCCTGGCTTCGGGGGGCAGGCTCTTGACGCTGCCCAGTCGCCCGAAGCCAGGCTCGCGAATAATACGGACCGGCGAGCCGACAGTCAAGCCGCTGGCGGCGGGTACTTTCGCCCGGGCCGCGCCGGCGCCCGCGTGGAAAACGGGGACTGGCTCCGCCGCTGTTTCGCGGTGCCTGTCCCCATTCTCGATGGCCCGCGGGTGAACCGAAGTTTCATGTGCGACTAAGCCGGGGATGATGATCTCCGGCCTAAGCACGCCGGCGCGGATCTGTGTGGCCCCGTTGGCCGACGCACGCCGGCCCGCGTGGGCGGCAAGCAGCTTGTGCGTCCCAGCCGCCATGGCCATGCTGCCGAAGCCCTCGGTGATTATCAGGACCGGGCGGATGTTCTCGTGCCCGGTGATGGCCACACCGAGGTCGTAGCCGAGGAGGTCTCGCAGATCGAGGTCGTGGAAGCCCCCGCAGACCAGGGCCGCGACGCCGATTGACGCGGCGCGGTCGAACGCCGCGCGGGTGATAAGCGCCCCGGCGACGACGATTTTCCCAGCCAGGTCGGCGGTGAGGTCATTCGGCTCGAGCACGGCCGCGGGGCCGCCGCCGGCGACGGCGATCTCGCCGACGACCTCGCCGCCGATTCCCAGGATTCCCTGGACCAGCGCGCCGGTGGTCTCGACGGCCACGCCCTCGCCGGGGAAGACCTCGACGACCGTCCCGTCGATGTACGCCCGCACGTCCACGGGCTTGGGGGCGGTGCGAATCATCACCTGCCCCGTCACGTGCGAGACCGTCTCGATGGTTCCCGCGATCGGCGAGCGCGAGACGCCGCGGAACCACTTGATCAGCGGCCTGGTCTCGGCGATCACCTCGCCGCGGGTGACCGCGTCGCCTTCCTTCTTGAGCATGAGGCCCGGCAGGTCGCCAGGGGCGATGCCTAGCTGGTTGACCACGTTGACCGCGGAGACGTCGCCCGGCAACTCGGCGTGGGCGACGATTGTCTCGGCCGAGACGCGGTCGCCCTGGCTGACGAGCACCTTGCCGGCAATGGGCAGGCGCCGCTGCTTGTGTACGGTCGCGTGACCGGTAACTCTCAGGCCTGGTGTGTATGCGTGGGCCATTGGCTTCGCCTTAACAGCAGTAGTTAGTAGTTAGGGAGTAGTAAATAGGAAAGAAAGGGCGGCGGAAGTTGGCGGGTAGGGAACAGCAGAAACCAAGAGCTGCCATGGGCCCGCGTCGGTCTTGATGAATTGAATATGCCATATCTCCTGCTCTTTCTTTCCTACTTCCTAACTACTACCTACTACTCCCTTTCTTTCTTCACCTCGGATACGCGTCAAAGGCCTTGGCCCAGCGTGCGACGGTTTGGCTGCGGTTGGCCTTGGGCACTTCCATCGGCCTGCCCCGGCCGTCGAGCGCCAGGCCGACGACGCCGCCGTTGACTTTGGCCTCGAGAGTCTTGCCTGGCCCCGCGCCTACGTCGGCGCCGCGGGCAGGCTCGATCACCACTTCGGCCACTTCATGGAGGCCCAGCGGCTCCAGCACGATCTGCCCGGCCTGGACGGAACCCTGCCTCGTTTGGCCCTGGACGCTGATGCGGTAGTCGAAGCACTTGCCGCCGGGTCTGACCTGGTTGGCGGCGGCGATGCACGTGCCGAGGTGGATGAGGCAGTCGCGATTGAAGACTTCCGTCGCGGCCCGCTCATCCACCTGCGCCAGCACGCCGAGGTGCGGCATCATGAAGATGCTGTCGACGGCGATTCTCGTGACGCCTTCGGGCCCGAAGGCGTCGATGAGCATCATCATCGCCTGGCAGCGCCGCGGGGCGTGCGAGAGCACCCCGCCCGAGCCGATGAGCAGGTTGAGGTCCATCATGTTGATGATGCTCGCGCCGGAGGCGGACTCGTCGAACGACTCCGAGATCGTCCGGCCGCGCTGCACGCCTTTTAGCCCGACTGCGAGCTGCTTGTGCTGGATGAACGCCAGGCGAAGCGCCTCGCGGGCGATGGCCTGCTCGATCTTGAGGTCCTCAAGCAGGCACGGCACGGTCGTCGGGCGGATCATCTTGTTCTTGATGCGGTCGCGAAGAGAGCCCTCGTCGATCTCGAACGGCACCCACCGCATGATGTTCTCCAGCCCCGCCTCGGCCAGAACGTTGGATATGCTGTAGCTCATGCCCAGGTTCGCGCTTACCGAGCGGTTGAACACGCGCTGTGCAACCTGGCCGGTGGCTGAGCCTTTGCGAGGCATGACGCGAAAGTCGCTGAAGACGTCCGTCGTCGCCCCGCCGATGTCCACGCCGACGATGTTGATCTCCTCGGCCGTCGCCGCCTGCTGGATGATGTTTCCCACGGCCGCGGGGGTCGGCATGATCGGCGCGCCGACCCACGACATGAGTTTCTGGTAGCCCGGCGCCTGCGCCATGACGTGCTTGAGGAAAAGCTCGTGGATCTCGTCGCGGGCGGGGCCGAGGTTCTCGCGCTCGAGGACCGGGCGGATGTTCTCGGTAAGGTGCAGCTCGGCCTTTTCGCCCAGTGCGGCCTGGACGGCGTCGCGGGCGTCCTTATTGCCGGCGTAGACTACCGGCAGCTTGTACGACGCACCCAGTCGGGGGCGCGGGTTGGCGGCGGCGAGGAACTCAGCCAGCTCAACGACGTGGCGGACGGTCCCGCCGTCGGTCCCGCCGGAAAGCAGCACCATGTCCGGGCGCAGCGTGCGGATGCGCTCGATTTTTTCGTGCGGGGCGCGCTGGTCATTGCTGGACATGACATCCATCACGATCGCGCCGGCGCCCAGTGCGGCCCGTTCGGCGCTCTCGGCGGTCATGGACTTGACCACGCCTGCGACCATCATCTGCAAGCCCCCGCCGGCGGAGCTGGTGGAGATGTAGATGTCCACGCCCTGGTTTCCGCGGGCGGGCGTGATTATCCGCTCGCCGTCGAGGATACGCCGGCCTGAAAGCTCCTCGAGCTCCGCAAACGAGTTTAGCACGCCGCGCGTCACATCCTCGTACGGCGCCTCGACGGTGGTCGGGGCCTCGCCGCGGAAGGTCTGGCGGTAGCCGTCGGGCATCCGCTCGATCAGGATGGCCTTGGTGGTCGTGCTGCCGCAGTCGGTGGCGAGGATCACGTTGAGTTCGTCGGGCTTCACCTGGTCGGGCCCTCCGCAAGTGCCTGCTTAGCCTCGATGGCGTCCATCAGCGCGCCGATTCCTTCGCGCCGGTCCATGATCTCGGTCATGCGGTCGTAGTCCGCAGTGTTCAGCAGCCCGGAAAGGAATGGGCGAAGGAAGACCATCGCCTGGCTGCCGATGGAGTTCAGCGGGCGGACGGAGCCCAGGAACAGAATAGCCGGCATGGCCATCTGGCGCGCGACGACTTTCTCCGCCAGCCTGGCAAGGAGCTTGCGGTCCGCGTCGGTCAGCGGGCCGTGAGGGCTCTCCAGCGAAAACGCGTTTCGCAGACCCCGGCGTAATTTCTGTGTGCGGCTTTCCGGCATCGTGTCCTCGGGTGCGGGAACTCTTGGCAAATCCGACCAACCTGACCAAGCGGCGAATTGTACAGGACTCGCCCCGCCTTTTGCAGGGGGTTGTCAGGGATTTCCGCTCGCCCAGGGGATTTCCCACGCGGGGGTTGCCACCCAGGGATTGCTATCCCTGGGCTTCAGGAGTTTCGCACCGAGTCCGTGCAGGGAATATGGGTGATCGCGTCAATGTTCCGGAGGACACCCTCCGGATGACAGCATGGGTTTCGCATGCGTCACCGATCCGAAGCCCAGGGATAGCAATCCCTGGGTGCGGACCCCGGAATCGCTTGACATTGC
>CAYOBS010000043.1:0-16087 GCA_964402305.1 uncultured Planctomycetaceae bacterium
TCCGGCAGTTCTCGCAGATCCCCATCCTGGCCTGGGGCGTGGAACGGGTTTATCAGCGCAACGGCGACAAGGAACTGCTTGAGCAATGTCTCGGCCGGCTCGAACGGTTCCACGACTGGTTCTGGCGCGAGCGGGATCTGCACGACAACGGGCTGATTACTCTTGGCGCATATACGGGCAAGCTGCAGCACGCGAAATGGGAAACGTTCGATTACGAATGTAACATGGATGGCATGACCATGACCGTCCACCCCAAACGCAAAGGCCCCAAAGAAGGTTCCTGGTATGCCGACGTCTGCGTGCCCGGTAACAGCGCTTATCTGATCCTGGGCGAGAGGAGCCTGGCGCGGTTGGCGAGAATCACGGGAGACACGGCCATGGCGGCAAGACGCACGCTGCGTATCGACAAGGGCGTCAAGGCAATGCGCGAGCACATGTGGGATGAAGAGGCGGGCACGTTCCTCTCCGTCAAACGGGACACGCTCGAGAAGATTCCGGTGGCGACCATCGGCAGTTGGATTCCGTTGACGGCCGGCGCTGCCACCAAGGCGATGGCCGGGCGCATGGCCGAGGTGCTGGCCTCGCCGGCCTGGCAGACGCCGCTTCCCGTTCCGACCGTGGATCGAACCGACAAGCGGTGGAAGTCCGACGCCTTCTGGCGCGGCGATGTCTGGCCTTCGACCAACTACCAGATCGCCGGCGGCCTGGCCGCCTATGGGCATACGGACCTCGCCGCCGACATCTCCGACAAGACCATCGCCAACGCGATAAGGAACGGGATCAGCGAATGCTACGACTCGATCTCGGGCAAGCCGCTCGGCGTCAAGGACTATTGCATGAGCGGCACGCTTGTTACCATGATGCTGGACGGGCTTACGCAAAAGCACAAGTTGAAGCTGCGCGACAAGAGACCTGCACCTTGATCGGCAAGGGAATGGCCAGACGTGAAGGAAGGCGACTCGCCCGCGGATAATCCGGACGGCGTCCACCTGCTCCGCCGTGACAACGGGTTCAGTGTCTTCAAAGGTGCATCCGGGACATATCGCTTTGAAAGTCGTCACAGGCAGGAGCCTTGCCGCTGACGGTCCCGGATCGGCCCTGTTTGACGCGGGGCCCGAATCCGGCCGGAATTGAACCCGAGCGAAGCCCGGTTCTCCTCCCTGGCATGGTGTCGCAAAAGTAGACACACTTTCTTTGCCGCAATAATGGGTTGTGCTAAAAAACGAACCTGCTGTAATCTATATACCCAGATTGCAGCAGAATCGCGTGGAAAGGCCACAGCATGGGTAGAACCCAGACCAGTAAACATATAGTCCCCATCGCCCTGGCGCCGCGCGAGAGGACGTCGTTCAACGCCGACTGGCTTTTCCATTTGGGCGACGTCGATACCGGCCAGGCGCGGGCACTGGCACGCGACAAAGCCGCCAATGGCGAGCTGCACCACACGGGGGAGAGCATTAAGTTGGATGGAGGCATGAGAAAATGAAATCATTCACACGGATCACCGTCGGTTTTCTGGTCATGTTCATGCTCGTCGCGGTCGTTGCGCATTCCGCAACCGCTGCCGATCCGTGCATCGTCAGGGAGGGTGAGACGATCCGGCTCACGCCGCGTCCTGACGCGGTGGCCGGTGTTGTGGAAACGTCGGTTGATTTGGCCGGTACTTGGCGGTTCAACGGGGCGGCGGACATTCAGGTGCCAGGCGAGTGGGTCATGCAGGGGTTCGATGTCGAACCTGGCAAGGCGGCGACCTACGAGCGCTCGTTCACCGTGCCGAAAGACTGGGAAGGCCGGCTGATCATGCTGCGTTGCGACGCCGTTTTCAGTGACGCGACGGTTTGGGTGAACGACCGGGAAGCCGGCAAACATCTCGGCGGTTTCACGCCGTTTGAGCTGGACGTCACGGCGTTGGTGAAGCCGGGCGCGCAGAACGTCATCAGGCTGGCGGTGGTCAGCGAGTCGGTCGCCGACAGGCTCGCCAGTGCCTCGAAGTACGCCTGTCATCCGCTGGGCGGCATTACCCGCGGCATCCGGTTATTCGTGTTGCCGGCGATCCACCTGTCGGAACTGCATGTCGTGACGACGTTAGACAAGGAATACCGGGACGCGTGCTTGGGGTTGGACATCGGTGTGGAAAGCGAAACGAACGAAGTCAAAGCATTGCTGGCATTGACGGCGCCGGATGGCAGGAACGTGCCGCTGTCGCCGGACCGCGTGACACCGGGGCGCGTGACCATCCCGGTGGCCAACCCGCTGAAGTGGGACAATGAACACCCGAACCTCTACCGGCTGACAGTGAAACTCGAAGTGGCCGGCAAGGTGGTGGAGACGGTGACGCAGCGCGTCGGCTTCCGGCAGGTCGAGGTGCGGGGAAATCAGATGTTCGTCAACAACCGACCGGTGAAGCTGCGCGGCAGCAACCATCACGAGGTCTACCCGAACACCGGCCGCAGCGTTCCGCCCGGCATTCACCGCCGGGACATCGAACTGTTCCGTGAGGGTAACGTCAACCTGCTGCGCACGTGCCATTATCCGCCGGACGAGGCGCTGATGGAGGCCGCGGACGAACTCGGCATGTTCATCGAGTGCGAGGCGCCTTTCTGCTGGGCGCCGGGAAGCGGTAACAAGGAGCTGGTCTTGCTCGAATCCGCGGAAATGGTCCTGACCTATCGGAATCACCCGTCGGTGCTCTTTTGGTCGCTGGCCAACGAAAGCAAGTGGGGGGAGAATTTCATCGAATCGTCAAAACTTGTCCGCGAGCTTGATCCCACGCGGCCCCAGACGTTCAACAATCCGGGCGACCAGAAGTTCACGGAGATTGCCAACCTGCATTACCCCGGCCACGGCGGGCCTGCCAAAGGACGTGGCAACGTCAAGAATCCCATCTATCTTGGCGAAGATTGCCATCTCAATGCATATAACCGCCTCGAACTGGCGACGGATCCGGCGCTTCGCGATGCATGGGGGCGCTACACCCGCGAGATGTGGGATGACATTTACGACAGCGAAGGTTGTCTCGGTCAATCGATCTGGTCGGGGATCGATGACACATTTTACCTCAAAGGCGAGCAGACTGTAGGTTACGGCGCGTGGGGGCCGTTGGACGGCTGGCGGCGCGAAAAGCCCGAGTACTGGAACATGAGGAAGGCGTACTCGCCGGTTCGTCTCCTGGATTCCGACAAGATTGCGGTGACGGGAGGCGTCATTCAGGTCGTCGTCGAGAACCGCCAGAACTTTTCCGACCTGAACGAAATGAAGATCGCCTGGAAACTCGGCAAGCAGTCAGGCACTGCCGCCGCCGACATTCCGCCGCGCGGCAAGGGCGTCCTGTCGATCAAGCTCGACGGCTCACCGCGGGTTGGCGACAAGCTCGAACTGACCATTAGAGACCCGCGCGGCTTCGTAGCCGACCGGTTCAGTTTGCCGGTGCAAGGCTTCGCGGCGTCGCCCCCCGCGAAAACCCGAACAGGCAAAGTCAATTGGCGGATCAACCAACAGACCGGCCAACTTGAGTCGGCCGACAAGCTTGCGATTACTGGCCCGCAACTGATGTTGCTGCCGCTCAACAAGGCCGGCGGAACACAGATGACCGGCAAGACCAAGGTCTGGGATCCGTTCACCGCGCCGTGCGCCGGATGGGTTTGCAGGAAGGTTACCTCAGAGGCCGGCACCACAACGGTGGAAGGTGCATACGACGGGGCCGAAGGCGCCTACACCTTCAATGTCCAGCCTGGCGGCGGAATCGAGATTGCCTACGCCTTCACCATAACCAAGCCGGTGGACCCGCGCCAGGTCGGCCTGGTGTTCACGCTGCCGCGCGACTGCGAAATCTTTTCCTGGGAGCGCAGGGGTTACTGGGATGTCTATCCGGAGGACCACATCGCCCGCCTCAGGGGAACGGTGAAAGCCTCGGAAGGTTTCGAGGCAACCTCGGTCGGCCCGCGCACCAAGCCCTCCCATCCGTGGCGGCTCGACAACCTGCCATACGGCAACAACGACTTCTGCTCGACCAAGCACAACGTCCTGCGTGCCACGCTCACCGATTCCACCGGCCACGGTATCGCGATTGACGGCAACGGTCAGCAACACGTCCGCTGCTGGCGCACTGCCAGCGCAGTAAACGTCCTGGTGGCCGATTACTCCAACGGCGGTAGCGAAAACTTTCTGCGTAACCTGGCCAAGGCTGACGACCGTCCGCTCAAGCCCGGCGACCGGGTAAGCGGTACCGTCCGGCTGGAGTTCTGCCCGGTCCGTTCTCCCTGAGGCAACAAAATGAAACAGCTACAGAGAAAAGAAAAGGGGTTCATGAAACATCGTCCGATGAAATGTGCAATTGCAGGCAGTCTCGTGGCGTTGGGTTTGATTTGTTCTGGAAGTGCGGGCGCGGAAAGCGCGCGGCCTGCCGGGTCGCTGGTTCTTTGGTATCGGCAACCGGCGGAAAGCGGCAGCGTCAAGGGTCTGCGGGCCCGCGGCGGCTTCGAGGTTGACATGACCTGGAAAGACGGCAAGCTTACACAAGCTGGGATCCGTTCAAAGGTCCAAGGACCATGCACGGTCCGATACGGAGACAAGACGGTAACGCTTCACATGAAAGAAGGGGAGAGCATTAAGTTGGATGGAGGCATGAGAAAATGAAATCATTCACACGGATCACCGTCGGTGTTCTGGTCATGTTTATGCTCGTCGCGGTCGTTGCGCATTTTGCAACCGCTGCCGACCCGTGCATCGTCAGGGATGGCGAGACGATCCGGATCAAGGCCGGCGTGCTGGAGCGGATCATCCGCGTGTCCGGCGGCAATGTCGCCACCGACAGCCTCGCTGTCGCTGGGACACCGTTGCTTGACGCGAAGTCCGAAGAGCTGTCCTTCCAAATTTGCCGGGCGGCGCCCAACCGCAACCCGCTGGAGTTGCATTCGGATAGCGTCGCGGAGACAAAGGCGGGCGGCACGGGCGCTCTGGCGGTCAACGCGGGAGGGAAATCGGACCCAAAAGGCATGGCTCCCGGCGTAAGATGGGTGGATGCCCGCGGCTTTTCCGCTAGCCGTTGGGCGCCTTGCTTCGAGCTGTCGAAGGTCACCGCCTTCAGCCCCAGGCCCGGCGTGCAACGGCTCCAGATCCGCACCCGCGCGCTGAAAGATCCCGTCTTGACGGGCGTCAGCATCAATCAGATCTACGAGACCTACGACGGCTTCCCGGTCATCCGCAAGTGGGTCGAAATCCACAACAACGGCGCCAACTGGCTCAAGCTGGACAACCTCCGCATCGACGGCATGCGGCTCAAACCAGAAATCTGCAACCAGACCATGCTGACGCCGTCCGAGCGCGGCGCGGTCGCGAGCGTCATCGCCTTCTCGCACACGGACAAAACCAAAGGGGTCATCGTCGCCTCCGAAGTCCCCTCCGCCCTCCGCGACATTGATGCCGGCGGCGCATCCGGTTACAACGCCGAGCTCTTCGAATGGGTTCTGGGGCCGGCGGAAGGTTTCACCTCCGAACCGGTCTTCATCTACGGGTTCGCCGGGGAAGTGCTGAAAACCCCATCCGCCGAATCCCTCCCCATGGACCGGACCGTGGAGAACGGCTTCAAACAGTTTTTGCGGGAGCAGTTGGGCGTTTCCCCGGATCATCTCCAAATCCCGGCGCCACTGTGGTGCTCGTGGTCGAACTTCGGTCCGAAACTGACTGATGCCATCGTCCGTGAGCAGGCCGACATCGCCGCCAAATGCGGGTTCGCCGTCATGCAGCTCGACGACGGCTGGCAAAAAGGGCGTCTCGGCACCACGCCCGATCCCAAAACCTTTACCGATTTCCGCGCCACCTGCGACTACATCCTCTCCAAAGGCTTGCGTATCGGCCTCTGGGTCTCCTGTTTCCGCGACCCCGACGCGCCCGATTTCCAAACGCTCCCCGATGCCGCCAGCGCCCCCGCCGTAACACGGCTGGGCGGCGTCGCCATGAGCTTCGCCAGCGCCTGGCGCCAATACTACGCCCGCGACCTGGTCTCCTTGCGCGACATTTACGATGTCACCTACTTCAAGCAGGACTTTACCAACATTAAATTCGGCGACCTGGCCGCCGGCCACGACAGCCGCACCCGCAAGGAATCGCTGCTGCGCGGATTGCGCGGACTGCTCGAGTCACAGGCGCTGCTACGCCGCCTAGCCCCGGATGTCGCCAATGAGATTACACACGAAATCTACTGGGGTACGCCCGGAACCCCCTGCGATTTGGCCGCCCTCAAGAACGCCTCCCTCTACCATGTCCCGCCCAACGACTACAGTGGTTGCGGCCACGCCAAGGAACGCCCCGGCGCCAGCGCCACTTGGAACAAATACAAGCCAGACACCTTGCGCGCGGAACTGGTCAAAGGCTGCCTGAACGCCCGCAACCAACTTTACGCCCATCGCGGCCTGCCCTTGGAATGCGTCGAATACTTCGGCGCGGCCACCGTCAACTGGAAGGGCAGCCTCACCCCCCAAGTCCAGGATCGCCAGGTCTGCAGTTGGCTCATGGGCTCGCCCGCCGTCTATACCGGCGATCTGGCCTCCTTGACTCAGGAGAACATCGCCCGCTACCGCAACCGCTTTGACATCCTCAAGCGGCTGGAGAAGACCTACGGCATCTACCGCCACTTCCAATACAGCGGCGTCCCGACACCCACCGACACCGGCTGGCACTGGTGGGGGAAACTGGACAAACGCGGCTGCGGCGCCGTAGTTGTCCTGCGCGGCAGCCAAGGCGCCAACAACTGTTCGATCAACATCCCCTGGGTTGATCCGGCAAAGACCTACGCCGTCGCCGCCCTGTTCCGGAATCAGTCCTTGGGCCTCTTCACCGGCGCACAACTGCGGGAAGGCAAACTGAACCTTGCCCTGCCGCCACTCGGCCAGGAAATCCTTGAATTGTTACCGGAGAACAAATCTAACGACCTGTCTGCCGGCAATGACGCCACTGCTTCTCGGCTCGTGGCCGTCCTTAAGTCGACCGGCAAGGACGCTCAGGTAATGACCGGTGTCCATATGCAATCTGGCAAGTGTCGGCTCAGGGAATTGGTAGGTAACTTGGCAAGTCTATGTACAAAGAAAGGAAGTCCGCAATGAGAGCGACGATGATATATACGGTGATTGCGGCACTGGCGTGTGTTGCCGGGTCAGCCTGGGCCCAGGGCGACAACGAGCCCGCGAGCAAGCCCGCCGCGAAGCCGCCCGCCAAGAGCAAGGGCAAGGCCCGGAACGTGCCGGAGGAGTTGCGCCCGATAGAGGACGTCAAGGGCTTGCCGCGCGTGCTGCTGATCGGCGACTCGATCTCCATGGGCTACACCCTCGACGTGCGGAGGCTGCTCGATGGCAAAGCCAACGTGCATCGCATTGCCACCAACGGCGGGCCGACCACCACGGGCCTGGCTGAACTCGACGAATGGCTGGGCAAGGGCAAGTGGGATGTCATCCACTTCAACTGGGGCCTGCACGATCTGAAGTACTTGGGGCCCGACGGGAAGAACTTCGCCGACCCCAACGCGACAACCAGCCATCAACAGGTTCCGCCCGATCAGTATGAGAAGAACCTTCGCGAGCTTGTCGGCAGGCTCAAGAAGACGGGCGCCGGGCTGATCTGGGCAACAACGACTCCCGTTCCGCCTGGCGCCGACGGGCGGGTCAAGGGCGACGCGGCGAAGTACAACGCCATCGCCTTGAAGATCATGACCGAAAACGGTGTGGCCATTGACGATCTTTATGCCCTGGCTTTGCCGCAATTGACAAAGATTCAGCAGCCCAGGAACGTACACTTCACGGCCGACGGGTACAAGGTGCTTGCCGGCCAGGTTGCCGAAAGCATTCTCAAGGGACTAGAGAGTTCGGCACAAACCCCAAAGAAGAATCTTCCCATCAAAGGCGAGGTGTTCACGGTAGAAGGGCAAACGGCTTTCCTGATCCTTCCGGAAAAGACCAGGCCCCGCAATCCCATCCCATGGGTCTGGTACGCGCCGACACTGAGTGGGCTCCCGGGGGAATATGAGAAGTGGATGTTCGAGAAGTTTCTGGACAATGGCATCGCTATTGCGGGAATCGACGTGGGCGAATCGTATGGCAGCCCGAACGGGACAGCCATCTATTCCGCTCTCTATAAAGAGCTTGTGGAGAAACGCGGGCTGGCGAAACAAGCATGCTTGCTGGCGCGGAGCCGCGGCGGGCTTATGTTGTATAACTGGGCGGTGGAGAATCCCGCATCCGTGGCGTGCATAGCCGGCATCTACCCCGTCTCCAACCTCAGCAGTTACCCCGGCCTGGGCCGCGCCTGTGGGGCGTACGGCATGACGGAGGTGCAGCTTGCGGAAAAGCTTGCCGAACACAACCCCATTGATCGCCTCGCCCCGCTTGCAAAAGCAAAGGTGCCTGTTTTCCATATTCACGGAGACAGTGACACAGTTGTCCCGCTGGACAAGAACTCGGGTGAGCTGAAGAAGAGATACGATAAACTGGGGGGCGATATGACACTTGAGGTAGTCAAGGGACAGGGCCACAATCTCTGGTCCGGCTGGTTTCATAGTCAGCAGCTCGTCGACTTCGTTATCGCCCACGCAAGAGGCGGTGTTGTGACTATCGGACTTCCCGCTCCTGGAGTCGGGGCTTCTTAGGCCTGTGAGCCTCCAGCAAGGCGACGGATGGCCCGACCCGTGTCTGCACGCTGACGGCGAGCGTCACGAGGCGACCGGGGTCTTGCAGAGTTTCTCGGCCAGCAGTAGGAAGACGCTGGCGGTCCACGTGTAGGCACGGTCGCAGAGCGGCAGGCCTCGCACGGCGTCGAAGTTCTCGGCGAAGCCGCTTTTTGCGCACAGCCGACAGAAGCGATGGGCCACTTCGCGGGCCAGTTCGTATTGGCCGCATCGTTCCAGGCCGCAGACGGCCAGGTAGGTCGACGGCGCCCAGATCGGGCCTCGCCAGTAGCCGTTGTCGGCGTAGGCCTGGCTGGCCGGGTGCTCGGTTGCCAGTCCCCATTCGGTGAGGAAGCGGCGCAGCGACGCCACGATCGCGTCGATGACCGGTTGCGGCAGGCGTTTGCCCAGCAGGAGCGGCATGCACGGGATGAGGCTCTCGCAGACGACCGGCGTTTTGGCCCGTGTCGCCAGGGCAATGAAGCGATCTCCGCGCCACAACTGCTCCAGCAGCGCCGCCAGCAGCCGGTCGGCCTGCTCGCGCCAACGGCTTGCTTCGCCCCGGCGGCCCAGGCCGTCGGCAACGTTAGCCAGCTCGTCGCACGAGACCACCAGGAAGGCGGCCAGGTCCGGGGCGATCAGGGGCACGCCCTTGTCGAACATCGTGCTGTTGTCCCAGCCGCTGTCGTTGCCGTGCAGGTAGTACGGCAGCGAATCGCCTTCGTATCGCCGGTAAGTCAGCCACCAGGCAACCTGCCGGCTGATCGAGTCGTACAGGGTCACGAGAACATCGTCCGGCGGCGCGGGCGCCCGCCGGAGCATTTCACCCAGCGTCCAGCCGTGGATGGGCGGCTTGCTGAAGTTGTACTGTTTGTCGACATCATTGACCGAGTCGGGCAGGCAGCCGAACGAATCCTGATGGTCGGCCACGACGAGCAACTGATCCCATGCCAGGTCCATGTGCCCCGGCGTCAGGGCCAAGGCGTTGAAGCAGTGGTCCCAGCTCCACACGTTGCACATCCAGTTCTTGCTCATGAGCATGGCCGGGCGACGGAGCAGGCCCTCGGGATTGACCGTCGCGGCCCAATCGATGTAGGCCGCCAGTTCCCGGGCCTCGGCCAGATGGGCGGGCGCGGGCGGCATTGCGGACAGGAACGTCGCGAACTGCCGTGCGACAGCGGCGGCGCAGGCCTCGAAGTCGCCCCGGTCGCGCGGCACCCAGGTGCTCGAGAACTCGTCGATGGCGATTTCCCAGTTGCCGTCGGCCCCCGGCGCCACCTCAAGCCGGATCGGTTTTCGGACGCCCGCTTGCCAGCCCCCATGCAGCGAGAGGCTGCCCGCGAGGCATTCGATCTGGTAGCGGCGTGTGGCGGCCCGTACGTTGATGGTCATCAGGTCATCGCTTGTGGCGTAGGTGACGGCCCCCTTGCAGGGTTCGAGAACCACGCCCAGGCCTGAGCCCCGCAGTCGCAGTGTTCCCGGCCCGTCGAAGCACAGGTCGATGATCCCGTCTTCGGCCGTAAGGCGGAGGCGCGTGGGGGCGGCGTCGATCTTCGCGGCGGCTTCGCTGCCACCCCGGGTGGCCGTAATACGGAACAGAGCTTGCGCTCCGTTGTGGTGGGATCGGACCCACAAACCGGCCGCATCCTCGGGCGCACGCTTGCCTGACAGGGCCGAAACCGACATGTACGAGCCGAACGCGCTGAACGGTACATCCGCTATATCGTAATTCACCACGTGAAATTCCTTTCTGGCCTGATGCCTGTCGCCTGTACAGGCCTTCGTCGCATTCCCTTACAAAGCACGGATCACCAGCGCTTCGCCCTCTGCGACACTTAGAGCAATCCTGCCGTCGGTAACCGCCACTTCGCCGACTGGCTCATGGCCCTCAAGAGTGATTCTTGAGAGGCGGACATTGTTGACGTCTTTCCAGTCCGGCGGCAGTTCCCATGTCTTGCCGTCGCAGCCTTCTTTGCTGTAGGCGATGATTGTCTTCTCCTGGCACCACAACGCCGGCATGCAGATATCGGTGCCGTCGACCATCTTCTGGTCGCCCTTTGGGGACTTGTTGTTCTTGTAGTACCAGGGCATGAACTCCAGGCAGAACTGCCGGAGCAACTCGGCCGGATCTTCCGGAACCGCCCGGAACTCCACACCCATCGGGCTGGTGCAGTAGAGCTCGTCGGGCAGTTCTTCGATCAGGTTGTCCTGAGAGCGAGCGAACGCCCACGGCTGAAGCCCCACAAAGCGATCGACACGGAGGCCAACCACCCATTCCGATGTGACGTCGATGCCACGATCACGCCAGTAGCGATATATCTTTCGCTGGGTCCTGGCCTCTTGCTCCTTCGTGTGGCCGGCGTACGGGCTGATGGGACCCTGCTGATCCGCGGGCCTCGCGCCGAGAAACGCGTCGATGTGGATGGTCTTGCTGTCTTTCAGTTCGGGCAGCATCTCGATCAGGTCATCGATGCGCTTCTGTGCCAGGCCGTGCTTCCACTCCTGGGTGTAGCTGACCTGGTAGGAGGTCATGCCGCTCCACGGCTTGCCGGGGATGAGGTTGCCGTCCTTGTCCTTGGCGATGATGTCCTTCTCCACATACAGGTCCCACAGAGGACTGTCGGGGTAGGCGTCAAACATGTTGATGTGCAGGCTGACGTTGCAGTTGTACTTCCGCGCCTCGCGCATGAGCCAGCGCAGGCTCTCGACCGCGGTTTCGTCCTGTGGCCGCTTCAAGTGCCTGTTGACCTCGGCCCATGAGGGGTACTTCGAGTCGTGCCCTTCGAACTGCCACCCGGTCAGGTAGAGCACCGTTGGAATTCCGCAGGTGATGTTGTACATCCTCCGGATCACCTCCATCGACTGCTCGAAGGTCAGGAAGACTTCCTTCATGTTGCCTTCGCCATCCCTGATGCAGTGCATGATCCTGTAGATCAGGGTCTGGTGATACGGCAGCAGCCAGGGCCGCTCGGGTTTCATGGTGATGGTATAGTCGTAGTATTCGCCCGATGGTTCGTTATTCATTCCATTTGCTCCGTTCTGCCCTTCTGGTTCATCATTCTTCGACATCATAACGCGACTCTCCCATCCATAGGACTTTCTTAGCTGCCTGCCAGAGCTTTCAATGTGATTTCACCGGTCTTCAGGGCTTCGCCGGAGGCAACAACCGTGATATCGCCGGCCTCGCCGGTTGAGCGAATTGCCACGCGCGCAAGCCCGGCGGCAGCGGCGATTATCTTCGGGCCGCCGAGGCGGGCCGGGCCGCTCACGGCCAGGGACAACCTGCCGTCGATGGTGTAACAGCGGTTGCCCTCGGCATCGCATATTGTAAGGTCTACGTAGCTGATATCTCGACCGTCGGCGATCAGCCGTTCGTTGGATGCGGCGAGCACGACCCGGGCTGGTTTGCCCGCGGTCTTGCGGCGATCCACTATCTCCCGAACGCCAAACTTACCCCTGGCCTCGAGCGTGCCCTCTTCAAAGGCGACGTCCTTCCAGACCAGCGGGGCATTCATGATGCCTGGGTATTCGTCGGCGCAGGAGATGCCCTTGCCAAGCGCCTTGCCGTTGAGCGTCAACTCCACATCCCGGCAGTTGGTGAATACCACGACCTCGCGTGAAGAACCGGCCTCATGGTTCCAGTGGCCGAGGATACAGAGGACGCCGTGGTCGGCCCACATGGCTTCATAGAAGTGAAACAGGTCCTTGGGCAGGCGATAGCGGTCGACGGCGCCGTGCCGGTCGAGATCGCCATTGAGGGAGTAATCGGTGAAGCACCACATTGACCCGCCGCAGAACCACGGGCGCCGGCTAATAATGCTCCAATACTTCGCATTCACGCGCCACGCATTCTGCTCGCGATCCCACTGGCCACGGTCGAAGATGTAGTCGTTGAGGATGCCCTCCGACATGATGTGGATTCGGTTGGGATATATCTCGCGGAAGTAGTCCGGCTTGAACTCATATACCTTGCCGGTCTTCGGTCCAACGAACTTGTCCGTGGGCAGATTCAACGCTCCCCCATTATATGCCACTATATCGGCGACGGAGGTGAGCCCGGCAACGTCATTCTCCTGCCAGGCGCCGCCGACGACCATGGACACCGGCCGGTCGGGATCCGCCTCCTTGAAGGTCTCGACCATCTTCTGAAGGTGCCTCCGGATGTAGGGATACTCCTTGGGGTTGATCCTCCACGCGGCGCGCCGCGGATCGCCCGGCGCAAGGTGTCCCACCCCGGGCTTGTACGCCGGGGCAAGCATCACCTCGTTGACCGTGTTCCAGGCAATGATGCTCGGGTGGTTGCCGTGTTGGCGGACCATATCGCGAATCAGCCGGGACGCGTTGTCGATGGCCGCTTCGCCCCCGGACGCCCTGACCGAACCGTGCCAATAGGGCTGCTCCTCCATGACCATGATGCCCAGTTCGTCGCAGGCGCCCAGGCAGGCCTCCGGGCGCGGATAGTGAGATGTGCGCATGTAGTTGCAGCCCATCCGCTTCATCAGCTTCATATCGTCCCGGTAAAACCGCTCCGGCAACGCGTTGCCCAGACCCGGAAAGAAGATGTGAATGTTGGCGCCCTTCAGTTTTGTCGGCTTGCCGTTGAGGGTGAACCCTTGTTCCGGGTCGAAGTGGAAGAAGCGGTACCCGATCCGGTCCTCCCGCGAATCGATCACCTTGCCGCCCTCAAGGACCTCGGTCCGCAGGCTATAAAGAACCGGGCTCACGTCCGACCAGAGCCGCGGGCGCTTCACGGCCGGCAGCTCGACCTCGACGGTGTTGGCGAGGCAGTAGCGAGTCGTCATCGGCGTTGTCGTCGTGGAGACCACCTCGCCGGCGGGAGAGGTCAGGATGTGTCGGATCTCAAGCTTCGCGCCACCGATCCTCGTTTCCTCAACGTGCGTCCGAACCAAGGTGGCAGCCGAGTCGGCGCTGACCCGCGGCGTGCGGATCTCCACGCCCGCGCAGGCGAGAAACGCGTGCTCGCGGACGTGCAGCCAGGCCGGGCGGGTGATTCCGCCATAGCGGTCCCAGCCGATATTGCGCGGCATCGCGGCCCGCATCTGATAGCTGTTGTCGGCGCGGACGAGGATCGTATTGTCACCCTCATTCAGCAGGTCGGTGATGTCGAGCAACGTTGTAAGGAATCCGCCGTCGCGCCCGCCGGCATAGCCGCCGTTTACCCACACCTTATGGCAGTTGTTCACGCCCTCAAACTCGACAAGCAGGCGCTGGCCAGGCTTCAGCGCGGGCGCGGTAAAACGTTTCCGGTACCAGCCGGCCCCGATATACGGATCCCTCAAGCCGGGCCCCATGTCGTCTGCGTTCCACGTGTGAGGCAGCGTCACAGGCTCCATCGCCCTGGCCTCTTCGATAAAGTCATCCGCCCATTCGGCCGAACTCTTAACGAAGGTCCAATCGCGGTTGAAATCAAGTTTAGTAGACATTGCTTTTCCCGCACCTGCGGTGGCTGGGTAGAAGGTCAGTATGGCTATTATGAGGGTAACAAGTGCCGCCCTGACTTGAGCCCGTCCTCTGCATTTATGCTTATTCCTGTTCATCCTTCACGATCCATCTCTCTTTGCCCCGATGCCCTGGCGCCGGCTAAGCTCGCCGCGGACAAGCACCTGTTTGCCGTTGAAGCCCAATGCTTTTTGCATAGAATAACCCCGGCCCCCGATCATGTCAGTTGAGTACCGCGTCTTTCCGTGATGCCTCATCACAGGCTGTGGTCTCACTTCGCGAATCCGCCTCGGCCTCGGCGGGCTATTGACCGGCGGGGGCAAGCCATAGCGGCCATGTCGGCGTCAAGAAGCCCGCAAGCCTACAGGCTCCAGCCTTTTCGGTATTCGGTGCGGATGTACTTGTCGGCCTCGGGGATGTTGGTGACCTTGAGGTTCTTGGCGTCCCAGAGGATGCGGGCGTCGACTCGCTTGGCCACGTTGCCGAGCTGGCACGCCTCGGTCAGCGGGCCGGAGTAGGAGAAGTCGGCGCTGGCGGGCTTGCCGGCCTTGCAGCTCTCGACGAAGTCCATCTCGTGGCTGCTCTTTGTGGGGTGCGGCGTCTTTGGCGGCTGGATGAAGCTCTTCATCGCGCTTTCTGGTATGAGCCTGGCGCCGCCGCCGTACACTCCGCCCATCAGCGTGCCCTTGGAGCCCCTGATGATCAGCCCGCCATCTCGTTCGCCCATGATCCGGCCGTCCTCCAGTTCGGCCGGGCGTGGCGCCCGCGTGCCCTCGTACCAGGTGAGCTTGACCGGCGGCATCTGGCCGCGCGCGGGGAACTGGTAGGTTACGACCGACGAGAGCGGATGTATTTCGGAATTGCCGCCCATGCTGGTTGCCTCGACGCTCGTCGGCGCGCCGAGATTGAGCGCCCAGAACGCCGGGTCCATCGTGTGTGCGCCGCGGTCGCCCATCATCCCGCTGCCGAAGTCCAGCCAGCACCGCCAGACCAGCGGATGGTAGGCGGGGTGGTAAGGCCGCATCGCCGCCGGACCGATCCACAGGTCCCAGTCCATCCCATCCGGCACGGGCGGCGTGTCCTTGGGGCGATCTGACCACTTGCTGGACCAGTACGCGTGGCCGAAGGGATAGTACGACAGGTTGCACCAGGCGTCGACCTGGCGGACCTCGCCGATGGCGCCGGCCTGGACCCAGTCGTGGATCAGCCGGACGGCCTCGGAGGAATGGCCCTGGATGCCCATCTGGGTGGTCACGCCGGTTTCCTTGGCTGCCTTGGCGAGCATGCGGGCCTCGTAGACGTCGTGGCAGAGCGGCTTCTGGCAGTAGACGTGCTTTCCGGCCCGCATGGCGGCCATGGTGATGACCGCGTGCGTGTGGTCCGGCGTGGCGACGATGACCGCGTCGATATCCTTCTGCTCGTCGAGCATCTTGCGGTAGTCGGTGTGGACCTTGGCATTGGGGTACTGCTTGATCGTGCGGGCGGCGTACCTGTGGTCAACGTCGCACAGGGCGACGATGTTCACGCCGGCCATGTTCCGCAGGTTGACCGCCCCCTGCCCGCCGACGCCGATGCCCGCGATGTTGAGCTTGTCGCTCGGGGCCAGCCGCCGCGGCCCGCCCAGAACGTGCGGGCTGACGATGGTAAACGCCGCCGCGCCCGCCGCCGCGCCGCCCATGGTGCCCAAAAAACCGCGCCGAGTTATCCGCCTGCCGCTCATGAGTTGTTCCTTTCCGCCCGGATGTCCGCACCGCCGGGCCGTGCGATATTATGTTAACACCTGCTGCTTTTAACACAACAAAGACCTTAACGGGCCGGTGTGAGCCGGCCCGTGGTGTCGTTGGGCGAACGACCGCGCAAAAAAAGAGCGAGCCGTTCGGCTGACGCTCACGGCAAGCCCGGACACGAAAAAGGGCCGCCCGAGGGGAGCCGCACAGGGTCATTGTGTCGTGGAGAGGGAGGCACCTCTCGGAG
>CAYOBS010000044.1:0-15931 GCA_964402305.1 uncultured Planctomycetaceae bacterium
AATCCGCAATCCGCAATTGGGTTGCGGGCGAAGCCCGCGCCAGGTGCTCTGCGTTGAGATCGCTGTTTCTTCTTTTCCCGGCGGGCGAGTAGAATGCCCGTATGGCGGAAGCTGCGGGTAAAGTTACGGCGTTGTGGGTGTTGCGGCGGCTTCGGGCGGCGGGGCATCAGGCCCTGTTCGCCGGGGGCTGCGTGCGCGACATGCTGCTGGGCCGGCCCGTGACGGACTACGACGTGGCCACCGATGCCTCGCCGTCGCGGGTCCGCGGGCTTTTTCGCCGGGTGCTGCTGGTCGGCGAGAAGTTCGGCGTGGCGATGGTGATCCATCATGGGCGGAAGGTCGAGGTGGCGACGTTTCGCAGCGACCTGTCCTACAGCGACGGCCGGAGGCCCGATGGCGTCCGGTTCTCCACCCCGCGCGAAGATGCGCTGCGCCGGGATTTCACCATCAACGGCATGTTCTACGATCCCTTAGCCCGCGAGGTGATCGACTATGTCGGCGGGCGGGGCGACCTGGCCGCGGGCGTCATCCGCACCATCGGCAAGCCCGACGAGCGGTTCGCCGAGGATTATCTCCGGCTCGTCCGGGCCGTGCGGTTCGCGGTCAGGCTGGGATTCGACATCGACCCCAAAACCGCGGCCGCCGTGGCGAAGTTCGCGCCCAGGATCACCGCCATCAGCGGCGAGCGGATATTTGATGAGTTGTCGAAAATGCTCTCGCTGCCCTCGGCGGCCGAGGCGATGCGGAAGCTCTCCGAGCTTGGCCTGGCTGTTCACATCCTGGGCGGCCTGGCTTGCGACGAGGAACTCTGGGCGGCGGCGGTGGGTTGTGTGGCGGCCGTGGCGGGCCGCAAGAACCTGACACTCACGCTGGCAGCCATGCTGGCCGAACTGCCCGCAAGGACGGTTGCCGGCATGACGCGGCGTTGGGGGGCGTCGAACGATCTGCGTGATGCGCTGGTCTGGCTTGGCGAACATCGCAACGACTGGCGGGACCTTGGCGGAATGCAGCTTTCATCCTTCCGCAAGCTGGCCGGTCACGAACAGTTCGCCCGCCTGCGGGCCTTGTGGCGCGTGCGGGCTCACCTGGCCGAGGGAATCGCCCGGGCTGGTTCGATGAACCGCCTCGTTACGCGCCGCCTGCGGGATATCCCCGGCCACGAGCCGCTGCCCGAGCCGCTCATTACCGGGACGGACCTGATCAAAATGGGCATGAGTCCCGGACCGGCGCTGGGCAAAGCGCTCCGCGAGGCGTACGACGCCCAGTTGAACCTCGAAGTCCGCACCCGCCGCGAGGCCCTGGCGCGGGCGCAGAAGAAAATCGACCGCGGAATCCATTGACGAATCCACGCCTTGGCCGGCTAATCCGCGGCGGTCGACTCGCCCTCGTGCTTTGCCGCGGGCTTTTCCTCACCGGCTGGGGCGGGCGCTTCGGCGGGCTCTCCCGCCGGTTCGGGGCCGAAATCTTCCCGCGGCTCATCGACCGGGTATACGTCGTCGAGGTCCGTCGCGTCGATCCGCCGGCGGAGCAGGAAGTAGATGACCGTCTTGGCGCTGGCGCAGAACGACAGCAGGAACGCCAGCACGGTCACTGCCACCAGCATCGTCCAGAACCAGATAAACCAGGCGCCGATGGACTCGGGCGTGCTCATGGCCTCGCTTGGCGCGCAGGACATCAGGCTGTCGAACGTGGGCGCCGGCCAGAGCACGTCGAGCTTGTCAGCCAGAGGGGAGACGGTCTGTCCGCCGCCGACCACGCCGGCGCCGACGAACCAATGAGTCGTCGCCAGGGCCAGAAACGCGCAGAACCGCACGAACATGTAGCAGATCACGCCGTAGAACGCGGCCACCAGGCCGTAGAACGCGGCCCGCCAAGGCCGGCCGTAAACGTAGGAATAGCTCCGCCCGATCGCGTCGAAGCTGTCGGAGCTTTCGACGGCTATGGTCGGGTACATCAGGGCTTCTCCGCCGCCGAGGCCCACCAGCAGGAAGGCGATCAGCAGCCCGGCGCCAAGCGCCAGCGGCAGCAGTATGCCCATGGCGATTCCGCCGCCCCAGCTTCCCAGCAGGAATCCGCCGGCAATAATGAACATGCCAATGACCAGGACGATGGCCAGTGGAATCAGCGGGGCGAAGTAGAAGCTCAGGAACTTGCCGGCGCTGAACCGCAGCGCCTGGCCTATGGAAATCTTCTGCTCGCGCCCGAAGTGAAGTGCCGCAATGCGATGGATGGCCCCGCCCAGCAGCGCCCAGACGGCCAGCGCCACCGCCAGCATAAGAATCGCCAGCACCCAGTGCCGCGCGATCAGCCAGCACAGGCCGTTGAGCATCATCAGGACCCAGACCAGCAAGCCAGGCACCTCGTTGGGCGGCACGGGGCTGGCCGTCGCGGGCAGGCCGCTGATGTCCGGCTCGGGCGGCAGCATCTCGCCGCGGCGGTCCATCAAGGCCCGATACCCGCTCAGGCCGCCGGTTATGTTGCCATACCTCACGGCCTGCAGTGAGTTTGTCAGGCACCGGCCCTCGTAGGCCCTGAGCGCCTCGAACACGCCGCTGCCCTCGAGCTGCTGGATCTTATAGCGGTAGTTCAGCTTGCGAAGTGTCAGGGCTCGCTCGGCGATTCTGACATCCTTGGCGAGCTTGTCCTTGGCCTCTCGCTTGCCCTTGGCGTCCAGGGCGCGGTCCTCGTTAATGTTCTTGGCAGCCGCGTCCTTGGCCTCCTCGATGAGGGCCTCGATCCGCTCGGCCTGCAGTTTGACAAGGTCCCTGACCGCGCCTGCCGCCTTGGACCAGTTGTCTTTGGCCTGGTCCTGTCGATCCTTCAGGCTGGGAAGATCGGGCCACTTTGATTGGCTCTGGCTGATTACCTTGGCCCGGAAGGCGTTCTCAAAGAATCGCCCGCCGCCGCCCTCGTCGCGAAGGACGACCAGGAAGCCTTGCAAGCCGGCCAGCTCGGCGTGAGCGTCACCCCGGAGGTTCGCGAGGTCTTCGATCCGCTTGAGCTCGGTCGAGTCCCGCCACTTCTCGAAGTCCGTCGGGGGGGACATGTATTGGACTATCTCCCCATCCGGCACGCTCGTGCCCATCCAGCCGCTCACCGGGTCCAGGATCGAGGCCCACAGCCAGATCAGAAGCACCGCCGCCAACGCCAGAGCAAGCTTGCTGACGTGAATCGCCATCCGGAACGACTTGAAGATGTGCGTGAAAGCGAACACTTCGTTCCAGTTGATTCGGGGTAATTGTTGACTCTCATCTGCCATGGCTGTTCGTCCTTTCCGCCGGCCCGGCGACAACAGCCCCGCGGCCTCCCGCGATGGACTGCCGGCCCCGGCCGGTTCTAGCTGTCAAAACGTCCCTGGTACCAGACCGTGAAGGATTATATCCCCGAGTGTGCAAGAACCGCAAATATCTTTCGCGGGAGAACACGGGCGAAAAAAGTGTTTTTTTCCTGACCCCCTTTTGGCGATCACAGGAGCGAACGCGGGATCACTTCGACTTGCCTTTCGGCTCGGCCTTTTCGCCCTTTCCGGCCTTGGCGGCCTTGTCCCGCTTCTCGGGCTTCTCAACCTTGTCGGGCTTGTCAGCCTTGGCGGCCTTGTCAGCCGCGGCGCCGGCCTTGTCCGAAGCCTCCGACGAGATTTTGTCGCCGCCGGAGGACTTATCGCTCGCGGCCGCCTTGCGATAGGATTCGCTGCGGTAGTCGGTCTGGTAGAATCCGCTGCCCTTGAAGATGACGCCCGCGCCGGTGCCGATCAGTCGGCGAACCGCCAACTTACCGCATGACGGGCACTTGCGGATGGCTGGGGCGGTGATGGACTGGAACTTCTCGAACTTCTCGCCGCAGATTTCGCACTCGTAGTCGTACGTCGGCATATATGACTGACTCCCGCCGCGCCGGCTCATCCCGGCAGCGGCTCAAACACACTTCACATATCGAGCGTGTGCTTCACGGGCGCGGCTTTGGCACGCCCCGTGCGAGCAATTGTTTTGCCATCGTGTTTCCACACGATCAGTTCTATCGAATGTCCGTCAAGATCCTCGATGATGCGGCTTCTGTACCTGGGATGATCGTCGAGCACGACGATGTCCTTGTCTTCCGGAAACTCCGTGGCCACACGATCTAGGTCTGCCTCGTCAATCTCCAGACAGAAAAGCTGCACGCAGACCTGACGCGCGTTATCGACATCCGTGGCGTTATCCGGGTCATCGAGAGGGTTGAGGGATATAGTGATCCCGCGTGTGCCGATGATGATTCCTTTTGAATTGGGAGCATCGTCGCAGACCTTCTCGAATCCGAACTTTTCTCGATACCACGCCAACGACTTAGCCACATCCTTTACGCTAAGCACCACGCCAGCAAGGCTTTTCGGGGCGATCATCTTCTTTACCTTTCTTTGCGGAATGCCGAAACCACGATCCGCTCACTAGTCGCCTTCTGAGTGTTCCGTCGGCGCTACCGCCACGACAACCCCAGCCGGGCGAATGGTCCGGCCTCGCAACTCGTAACCGCGCTGGGCCTCGGCCAGGACCGTTTGCGGCGGCTGCTCGGCCGTAGGCTGCATCATGATCGCCTGGTGTACCTCGGGGTTGAATGGTTTTCCCTTTGCCTCGACAACTTTCAGGCCGTACCTGCCCAGCGTCTCCAGGGCCTTGTCGTGCATCAACTGCATTCCCGCCAGGATGGGGTCGTCGTCGGCGTGGTTGGCCCGCCCGGCCTCCAGGGCGCGCTCCATGTCGTCCAGAACCGGCAGCAACTCCTTGATGAGCTGTTCGTTGGCGAACTCACGGGCCGAGTCGATGTCGCGCTGGACCCGTTTCTGGTAGTTGAGGTAGTCGGCCGAGAGGCGTTGCAGGCGGCTCAGCAGGTCGTTGCGGTCGCGCTCCAGGGCGGTCAGGGCGTCCTCGGCCGTGCCGCTGTCGGCGGCCTCGACGGGCTCCCGGTCCGGCGCGACAATTTCATCCTGCGGCTTGCCCTTGTTCATCTCTTCCTTGTTGTCTTTGCCTTTGCTCATGGCAGCCTCTCCGGCGTCCGTTTTCCCATGACGCCGGGCAACGCGTTGGCATTCATGGCATTTATGGCATTCATGGCATTAGTCATTTGCGGCCTGCCTGCCGACAGGCAGGGCGAAGCCCGCGGCCTTCTTCACTTGCCGGCAAAGTATTCCTTCAACTTGTCGAGGAAGCTCTTGCGCTGGTCGGATACGTGGTTCTCTTCGGTCTTGGCGTATTCGGTCAGCAGTTCGCGCTGTTGCCTGGACAGCTTGCGCGGCACCTCGACGAATATCTGCACGTGCTGGTCGCCGGGCCGGCCCGTTCGCGGGTTGGGCAGGCCGCGACGCTTAAGGGAAATCGTGTCGCCGGTCTGGCAGCCGGCGGGGATTTCCACCTGTTCCGGCCCGACCAGCGTTGGAACCTCCACCGCCCCGCCCAGGGCAGCGTGGGTGAAGAGGATCGGCACCTGGCAATAAAGATCGTCCCCGCGCCTCGCCAGCAGCGGATGCGGCTTGATCTGCACGTAGCAGTGCAGGTCCCCTCGGCCGCCGGTTGCGCCCGGCTCGCCCTCGTTGCGAATGCGGATGACCTGCCCGTCGCCGATTCCCGGCGGGATCCGCACCGTCAGCACCCGCTTCTTGCGGCGCCGCCCGCTGCCGTTGCAGTCGGCGCAGGGCTCCTTGACGATCACGCCCTTGCCCTTGCACCGCGGGCAAACCGTCACGCGGATGCTCACCCCGAAGAAACCCGACACCTGCTGCTGAACCTTGCCGTATCCGCCGCAGGCGCCGCACCTCTCGGGCGAGGTGCCCGGCTTGGCGCCCGAGCCGCCGCACGTGTCGCAGAAGTCCATCCGCTCGAACTCGAGCGTCTCATCCAGGCCCGTTGCCACCTGCTCGAGAGTCAGCTCGACCCGCGTCTCGAGGTCGTAGCCGCGATCGGCGTACGACGCCCGCCCGCCAACGCCGCCCATGCCGCCGAAGATGTCCTCGAACATGGAGAAGATGTCGCCGAAGCCCATGTTCGAGAAATCATGCACGCCCGCTCCGCGAAGGCCCTCGTGCCCGTATCGGTCGTAAAGCCCCCGGCGATCCGGCGTCGAGAGCACCTCGTAGGCCTCGGCGAGCTCCTTGAACTTCACCTCGGCCTCGGCCTTGTCGCCCTTGCAGTTGTCCGGGTGGTACTTAAGCGCCCCCTTGCGATAGGCGCGTTTGATTTCGTCCGGACCGGCTGACCGGTCAACGCCGAGCACCTCGTAATAGTCACGCTTCTGTTTCATAACCGACGCAAAGCACAGGGGCGCCCCGGCCTAAACCGAGGCGCCCCTGAGGTTACATATCAAGCCGCCTGTCCAGCCGGTTGGGCGTTACAGCACCGCGCCGGCGGTCTGTTCCTCGGCATCCTCGTCGTATTCGGTGACCATCAGGTCGGTCGTGAGCATAAGCCCGGCCACGGAGGCGGCGTTCTGGAGGGCCGAGCGGCTGACCTTGGCCGGGTCGATGATGCCGGACCTGACCATGTCAACATACTCGCTCGTCGAGGCGTCGTAGCCGATGTTGCCGCCCTTTTCCAGGATGTCGGCCACAACAACCGCGCCGTCCTGCCCGGTGTTGCTGACGATCTGTGCGGTCGGCGTGCGAAGGGCCTTGGCGACGATCTCGACGCCGATCTTCTCATCGCCGCGGGCCTTGGCGCGAACGGCGTCCAGGGCGGCTATCGCGTGGAGGAAGACGACCCCGCCGCCGGGTACGATGCCTTCCTCGGCCGCGGCTCTCGTGGCATGCACGGCGTCGTCGATGAGGTCCTTGCGTTCCTTCATCTCCGTTTCGGTGGCGGCCCCGGCCTTGATTACAGCCACGCCGCCGGTCAGCTTTGCCAGGCGTTCCGAGAGCTTCTCGCGGTCATAATCGCTTGTGGTCTTGACGATCTGCGTCCGCAGCGACTCGGCCCTGGCGTCGATGTCCTTCTTCTTGCCCGCGCCCTCGATGATGGTCGTGTTGTCCTTGGTGATGACCACTCTCTTGGCCCGGCCAAGCATGGACATTTCGACGGCATCGAGTTTGAGCCCGAGGTCCTCGGTGATGACCGTTCCGCCGGTGAGCACCGCGATGTCCTGCATCATGGCCTTGCGGCGGTCGCCGAAGGCCGGGCTCTTGACGGCGCAGACGTTCAGCACGCCGCGGAGCTTGTTGACCACCAGGGCCGCCAGGGCCTCGCCCTCGACGTCCTCGGCCAGTATCAGCAGGGGCTTGGAACTGGTGGCGGTTTTTTCCAGTATCGGCAGCATGTCGCGGAGGTTGGATATCTTCTTCTCATGCATGAGAATGTAGCAGTCCTCCAACTCGGCTTCCATGGTGCTGGGGTTGGTCAGGAAATAGGCCGAGATGAAGCCCTTGTCGAACTGCATGCCCTCGACCAGCTCCAGTTCGTTGGTGATCGCCTTGCCTTCCTCGACCGTGATCACGCCGTCGGTGCCGACCTTGTCGAAGGCCTGGGCGATGAGCTCGCCAATGTCCTTGTTCCAGTTGGCTGAGACGGTCGCGACCTTGCGGAGGTCGTCGTTGTTGCGGACCTTCTTGGCCTGTTCGGCGATGCTCTTTACGGCCGCCGCCACGGCCAGGTCCACGCCGCGCTTGACCGCCATGGGGTTTGCCCCCGCGGCGACCACCTTGAAGCCCTCGGTCATGATCGCCTCGGCCAGGACGACCGCGGTGGTCGTGCCGTCGCCGGCGACGTCGGAGGTCTTGCTGGCGACCTGGTTGGCCATCTTGGCGCCCATGTTCTCGAAGGGATTGGACAGGTCGACCTCCTTGGAGACCGTCACTCCGTCCTTTGTAACCTTCGGCGAGCCGTAGGACTTCTGCAACAGGACGTTCCGCCCGGTCGGGCCGAGGGTGACCTTGACGGCCGCCGCCAGCTTGCTGACGCCGGCCAGCATCGCCGCCCGTGCGGCTGTATCGTATAACATCTGCTTCGCAGCCATAAATCGCTTCCTTTCCTTCCGGGGCCTTTTCTTCAAAGATCTGAAATCTGAGATTAGAGATCTGAAATCTAAGAGCGGAAAAGGCCCGACGGGTTGCTACTTCTCGATGACCGCCAGGACGTCCGTCTCTCGCAGGATCACGTACTCCTGCCCGTCGATCTTGATCTCCGTGCCGGCGTACTTGCCGTAGAAGACCTCGTGGCCCTTCTTGAGGCTCATCTCGCCGCGGACGCCGCTGTCCAGCAGCTTGCCCGGCCCCGCGGCCACCACGACGCCGCGCTGCGGCTTTTCCTTGGCCGTGTCCGGAAGCACGATCCCGCCGGCGGTCTTCTCCTCCGCCTGGCACTGCTTGACCAACACCCGATCATCCAATGGTCTTACTTTTACTGCCATGTCCGTATCTCCTAATTCGTTGCTCGTCGTTGCTCGTTTGGTTTTGTGAACCTATTCCGTTTTCGTTCTGTCGCCCCTTCGGGGCTCTACCCTTAAGGGACCCGTCTTCCGGGGGCTTACGCCCCCGGCTAAATGCTGTCGAGCCTTCGGCTCTATCGCTCCCGGCCTATCGTCCGGTCGCTCTGGGTTACGGTACGGTACTGGGTTGCGGAACGAGTTGAAGGTCGCCAGCCCTTGCGGCATTAAATAGCCATCTCTTGTCGCTCGGGAATCGTTCCTTCGTCTCGACATCTTCTACCTCGAATTTCCAGTCATGCTGTTCAGCATCAAGCGAGTATTCCTGCCCAGGAACTACATGTGGGGGGTTGGCTGATGGATAGAAGAGCTTCCCAGGGCCCAGGTCACTGATGACCATTACTCTCCGCACCGCCGGATCGCTCGGCTCCTTGCGCGGTGGGTTGCCCCAGTCGTATACGCTGCCAATCTTGATTTCCATTCGGTTCATCTCACACCTTCCTTGGTTCGTCCAACCATCCTGCGAACCAGGAAATCCGCAATCCGCAATCCGCAATCCGCAATCCGCAATCGTTACATCATGCCACCCATCCCGCCGCCCATGCCGCCCATTCCGCCCATTCCGCCGCCCATTCCGCCCATGCCACCGCCCATTCCGCCGGCCGGCTCCTTGGACGGGATCTCGCTGATGGCGGCGTTGCACGTCAGCAGCAGCGTGGCGACCGATGCGGCATTCTGCAAGGCCACGCGGGTGACCTTGGCCGGGTCGATCACGCCTGCCGCCAGCAGGTCCTCGTACTGCATGGTGTCGGCGTTGAATCCGAAGCCGCCCTTGCCCTGCTGGACCTTCCTGAGCACCACGGCCGGGATGTCGCCGGCATTGGCGACGATTTGTTTGAGCGGCTCGGCCAGGGCCTTGGCGACAATCGCCACGCCGGTCGCCTCGTCGCCGTGGGCCTTGACGGCGTCCAATACCTTGCGGGCACGGACCAGCGCCACTCCGCCGCCGGGAAGGATGCCTTCCTCGATGGCTGCGCGAGTGGCGTGCAGGGCGTCCTCGATGCGGGCCTTCTTCTCCTTCATCTCGCTCTCGGTGGCGGCGCCGACGTGAATCTGCGCCACCCCGCCGGCCAGCTTGGCCAGGCGTTCCTGGAGCTTCTCGCGGTCGTAATCACTCGTGGTCGTCTCGATCTCCTTGCGGATCTGGGCGATCCGGCCCTGGATGTCGGAGGTTTCTCCGGCGCCCTCGATGATCGTGGTGTTGTCGTTGTCCACCGTGATGGTCTTGGCGGTGCCCAGGTCGCTCAGCGAGACGCTCTCGAGATCGATGCCGAGGTCCTTTGAGAAGACCTTGGCGCCGGTGAGGATGCCCACGTCGGCCAGCATCGCCTTGCGGCGGTCGCCGTAGCCGGGCGCCTTGACCGCGCAGACGCTGACGATTCCGCGGAGCTTGTTGACCACCAGCGTGGCAAGGGCCTCGCCCTCGACGTCCTCGGCGATGATCAGCAGCGAGCGCTTGGACTGGGAGAGCTTCTCCAGCAGCGGCACCAGCTTGGTGACGCTTGAGATCTTCTCCTCGTGGATGAACACCAGCGGCTTTTCCAGCCGGCACACCATGGCGTCCTGGTCGGTCACGAAGTGCGGCGAGAGGAAGCCGCGGTCGAACTGCATGCCCTCGACGACGTCGACGGTCGTCTCCATGCCCTTGCCTTCCTCGACCGTGATCACGCCGTCGCGCCCGACCTTGCTCATGGCCTCGGCCAGCATCTTGCCGACCTCCTGGTCGTTGTTGGCGCTGACCGCGGCGATGTTGCGGATGTCCGCGTCGGACTTGACCTTGGTGGCCATGTTGGCAAGTTCAGCCACGACCGCGTCAACCGCCTTGCGGATGCCGCGGGCCATCGCCATCGCGTCGGCCCCGGCGGCGAGGTTGCGGTAACCTTCCTTGAAGATCGCCTCGGCAAGCACTGTCGCCGTGGTCGTGCCGTCGCCGGCGGCGTCGGAAGTCTTGCTGGCAGCTTCCTTGACCAGCTTGGCGCCCATGTTCTCGGTCTTGTCCTTGAGTTCGATTTCCTCAGCGACGGTAACGCCG
This sequence comes from uncultured Planctomycetaceae bacterium, assembly GCA_964402305.1. Lineage (GTDB taxonomy): Bacteria > Planctomycetota > Phycisphaerae > SM23-33 > SM23-33 > JAUWQU01. Next base: position 10,475 of record CAYOBS010000044.1, read on the forward strand.
TCCTTGGTGACCGTCGGGGCGCCCCAGCCCTTGTCGAGAATCGCGTTGCGACCCCGCGGGCCCAGCGTGCTCTTGACCGCCCGCGCCAGCTTCTGGACGCCGATCAACAAAGCCTCGCGGGCATCACCTTCAAACAATAACTTCTTGGCCGCCATCTGGTGCTTCTCCTTTCGCCTTTACGCCTTTGCGTTTCCGGCCCCGCGCCGCCGATCCAACCAACCGCAGCCCGCGACGCAAAGACCACCCACCACATACCAGCAACGACCGTGCCTGAAACCATAGGCACTTGCAGATGAAACGTTTATGCATATTTCGCAACGGGCCGCTCGCCACGCTCACCTGCCAAACCCGGCACGGGCGGCAGGGACCGCCGCACATTTTGACAGAGCCCCCGGCCGGGAGCGGGAGAAAGTAGAGAGGAGAGAGTAGAAAAGCGGCTGGCGCCTGGATAGATGGACCTGGCTATTGGCCCTTTCTTCCCGCCCCATGCTCAATGCGGGCGGATCTTTCGCCGATAGCTCCACTGGCATAGGTCCACTGGCGGCTTACCTGTCCCGGCCGAACGGGGACAATTGATCCGAGGTAATGGCATGAAATCCGGAACTCGAAAGTTCAAGGTTTTTCTTCTGAGCGCGGGGGCCATCGTCATCGCCGCCACCGCCGTCCTGTGGCCCCGCGTGGCGTTCTGGCACAGTAAGCAACAGGCATTCAACAACTTAAGCCGCCTGGATGCCTCCCAGCAATTCGGAATGCTCGCAAAGCTTGCCCCGGATGTCCGGCACATTCCCGCTGCCGGCGACCGGGGCGAGTCCATCGCCGTCGGCATGGGTGGCTGGATTTTCACGCTGCCCAAGGACCGCTACCATCCATCCGCCGACGCCAATCAGACCAGGCTGCTGGAGGCCGACAACCTGGCCGTGAGGTTCGACGGCGTGCGGTCCAAGTCGCCCGACTTCGCCGCCAACTTTTCACCGACCAATAAAGAGGTGGTAAAATACTTCCGCCAAGTCGATCCCTACCAGATGCTCCTGGACGCCTTCAACTCCACGCCCAGGGACATCGAAAACGCCTCCACGCCGGGGGAGCTACAGAAGTCCCTCTATTTGCTGCTTGTGCGCACGGCCCTTCAGACCAGCGGCGCCGAGCGGCTCTGGCAGCGGATCGAAGTCCGTGGCCGGGCCGGCTTCCTGTCCGGCGACGAGACGTGCAAGGCCGTGATCACCACCATTTACCTGCCGCGGACAAAGCAATTCGCCGAGCTTGCAATCGAGCCCCGCAAGGGGGCCACAATGGACGACGTCTATAACTGCCTTGCAGCCCTGGACATCTATCGCGACCCCAACGCCGCCACACGCCCGGCAACCGGCAACTTCCCCTGGCCCAAGCTGCCCTGACAGCCGCGGCAGCCCGTTGGGCGGCAGTGCCGGGAAGATTTGTGTGGCAATTTGCCGCACAGGATGCTATGATTAGTTTGTCGGCCGGGCTGTATGCCCCGCGCGGCAGGGACGACATTGCAGGAGACTTACTCATGAGCACCACGGCACAAAACAAGCGGCTGGACGTGCGGCTTGCCGCCGACCACAAGATCATTATCGAGCAGGCCGCGAGCCTCCTTGGCCAGTCCGTCAGTTCTTTCGCCGTAACCACACTGGTAACTGAGGCAGGGCGGGTTGTTGAGGAGTCAACTGCCCTTCACCTGAGCAACCGTGACCGTGACGCATTCCTGGCCGCCCTGGACACCCCGCCCAAACCCAGCGCCCGCCTGCGTAAAGCCGCCAAGCTTCACGCCATGCACGTCGTGAAGGCCGCCAGATGAGCCGCTGGTGGATCGAACCGCTGGCCCAATGCCACTCGCGAGAGGCCTTCGATTGCGGCGTCGATAGCTTCAACGTGTTCCTTCGCGCCCATGCCGGCCAGAACGCCCGCAAGGACATATCGAGAACGTATGTCGCCGCGCCTGAGGGCTCCGACGAGGTCGTCGGCTACTACACGATTTCCAGCGGCAGCGTGGACTTCGCCAACGTGCCCAACGACTTGGCCAAACGCCTTCCCAAGTACCCCGTGCCCACGGCCCTGCTGGGCCGGTTGGCGGTGGATATCCAATTCCAAGGCCAGGGCCTTGGCCGCATCCTCTTAGTCGACGCGCTCAAACGTATCCGCGCCCTGGCCGACCAGATCGGCATTCACGCCGTCGCTGTCCACGCTCTCGACGAGAGAGCCCGGCGCTTCTACGAAACCAACGACTTCATCCACTTGCTCGATGACGCCCATCACCTCTTCCTTCCCATGGCCACGATCAGAAAGCTTTGATCCCCCCGGCAGCCCAATAAGAACCGGCAAAATGATGTGCATCTTTCGCCGGGGGGAAGCTTGGTTTATCATGTCGTCCCTAAGGGTCCGCTGCCGAGACGCGGACCAGCCAGGAGAACGCCCGTGTATGAAGGCAAGTCGGTAGCCGTCGTGGTGCCGGCGTACAACGAGCAGACGCAGATTGGCCAGGTGCTGGCGACCATGCCGGGCTTCGTGGACTGCGTGATCGTGGTCGACGACGTCAGCCAGGACGCCACGGCCGAGATCGTCCGCCAGTGGATTGCCGGCCAGGGCCCAAGCTCTCGGACGGTCCTGCTTTGCCACGAGGCCAACGCGGGCGTCGGCCGGGCAATCGTCACCGGCTATCGCGAGGCCATCCGCCGGCAAATGGACGTTACGGCGGTGATGGCCGGCGACGGGCAGATGGACCCCGACGAGCTTGAGTCGATCGTCGCGCCCGTGGCGACGGGGCAGTGCGACTACACCAAGGGCAACCGCCTGTTCTACCGCAACGCCTGGGAGATCATTCCCCGCCACCGGTTCCTGGGCAACGCGTTCCTGAGCATGCTGACGAAGATCGCCAGCGGCTACTGGCACGTGGCCGACTCGCAGACCGGCTACGCCGCCATCAGCCTGGAGGCCCTGGAGACGATCGACCTGGACGGCGTCTACCCGCGCTACGGCTATCCCAACGACATGCTGGTGCGGCTGAACATCTGCGAGTTCCGCGTCGCCGACGTGCCGATCCGCCCGGTCTACAACGTGGGCGAGCAGTCGAAGATGAAGCTCTGGAAGGTGATCCCGACGATGAGCTGGCTGATCTTCCGGCGCTTCTGCTGGCGGCTTGGCCGCAAGTATGTCATTCGCGACTTCCACCCGCTGGTGTTGTTCTACGGCTTCGGGTTCCTCTCGTCGGCGCTTGGGCTGCTGCTGGGGCTCTACCTGCTGGCTTATCGAATCATCGTCGGCCCGGTGGCTGAAACCAGCGCGCTGTTTGCGGCGCTGCTGATGCTTACGGGCCTGCAACTGGAGCTCTTCGCGATGTGGTTTGACATGGAAGTCAACCGCGACCTGAAAGTCCGCGTCGGCCCGAAGCGCAGGGACGGGAAAGCATGAGGCTCAATGTTCAATGCTCAATGTTCAATGCTCAATGCCCGATGATGCCGGCGGCGTGCCGCGGTGGTGGCTGCCGGTGGCGGGGTCAGCCATTGCGCTGCTATACCTGGCCGGCGTGGTCAACGCGTGGTGGCCCACGCCCGACAGCGCACTGTATCAGGGCCTGGGGCGGAATCTCATCGCCGACAGGGGTTACGTCTTTAACGGCCAGGGCCACACCACTGTAACGCCCGGCCTGCCTGTGCTTCTGGGCCTGACGGAGCGCCTGGCGGGCCCCGACGCGCTCTGGGCTAAAAACCTCCTCATGTGCCTGGCGGGCCTTGCGGGCCTGGCCGTCGCATACGCGGCCCTGCGGCGGATGGTTCAGCCGCGGCTGGCATTTGCGGCCGCGGTCGCGACGGGGCTTTGCGGAGTGTACTACCTCCACAGCCATCTGATCCTCACCGACGCGCCGTTTGCGCTGCTGTTCTGGGCAGTGGTCTACTGCGGGTGGAGGATGCTTGCGGGCTCATGGGCCTGGGCTGCCGCCGTGGCGGTCCTGTGCGTCCTTGCCATCGCAATCCGCGAGCCCGGGCTGACCGTGCTCGGCCCGCTGGCGGTGGCGCTTGCCATTGAGAAGTCGGGGGCTGCGACGAAAAAGCGGCTTGCCATCGGCGGGGTGATCCTTGTGGCAATCGCCGCGACGGCGGCGGCGTTCTACATCGTCGCCTGGAGTATCTACCACCAGCCTTCGCTTTACGTCACCGTTCACCTGGCCGAGAATCATGGGGTGCTGTTTCGATTGGGGCAACTGGCGACGCTGGCGACAAAGCTGCCACAGACAGCCGGGGAACTCTTCACTGACCGCCAGGGAACGTGGGTCGCCATGCTGGGCTGTCCGCTGCTGGCGCTTATCGCCGTCGGGCTGGCGAGGCTCTGGCGGCGCGGGTTGCGAACCCCGCCCGTGACGATAGTGCTAAGCGCAGTGACGATGGCGATTGGAGCCGTCACAATTGCCGACAAGGCCCGCTATTACATGCCCCTGCTGCCGATGATCGCCCTGGGGCTTATCGAGGGCGTCGTCGCGGCCGTCGAATGGGTTCGCCGACGCCGGGGGCGGGCGCCGCTCCTCTGGGCGCCATGCTTCCATCTTCGGAAGCATGTATCCAGTGGGCATGCTTCCGAAGATGGAGGCACAGCACCGCATTGCTCACACCGAACGTGGGCGATGCTGATAACCGTGGCCGTCATTGCCGCCGTCAACGCCCCCGATCTGGCGCGATCGGCCTTCTACTACAGCTACCAGGCCCATCGCGGAAGATACCTCGACGTGATCGCGGGCGGCGCGTACGCCGACCTTTATGCCACGGCGGAGTATCTCCGCGATAACGTCCAGCCGGGCGAGAAGGTGCTCGTCCGCACGGACCGCGTACAAATGTTGCACCTGCTCAGCGGCAAGGTGATCGATCCGATGTATGACTTTGGCGTGAACAACCCGTGGAACGCCGAGCAGGCAGACACGGCTTACCGCGACCTGCTGGCCAGGCCGGCGGTGAACGTCGTGGTGCATGATCCCGGCGGGCTGGATGAGCGATACACCGACCGCCTGAGACGCTTGCTGGACACGATGGGGGGCTTGCGGCCGGCGCGTCAGGTCGGCGCGATCCGCATCTACCGCCGCACGGGCGAACTGGCGCCCTCGACAGGCCCCGGCCTGTAGAAGCCCGGCGGCATTCGCGGTAGTACGCGGAATCCCAGTTGACCATCTCGCGACCATTGGCTACGGTAGGCGGAAATGCATGTAGAGAGAGTTCTGCTGATCGGTGATTTCAAGGATGAATCGGCCCAGGCCATACGCATCGAGCGGCGGCACTGGCTGAAGGGATTCATACGCCTGGGGCTGGATGTTCAAAGGTTCAGCTACCGCAATATCATGGAGCAGTTGGCCCCTCTCAAGAGCAAGTGGTTCGCCTGGATGGGCAAGCAGCGTGCCGACGACGTCCTGGACCTGGTGGAAAAAGGATCCTACAGCCCGTCATGGGGATGTCTTCT
>CAYOBS010000045.1:0-15883 GCA_964402305.1 uncultured Planctomycetaceae bacterium
TCCTGTCCCACGCCCTGCCCACCTCCAACCGGCCATGCCATTCTTTACGCCTGGGGGCCTTGACTGCCTCTGTTGGCGTTTGCAGACTGATGGCAATCTGGCGGGCAACTGCAATTATGACCCGCGGACCCGATACGACGCCCTATGCCCTATGACCTATGAGCTATGAGCCAAGACCATGGCCTTTTCTTCGGTTTCCTGGTAAGCCGAAGACTCATGTGATATCTCCATGAAAGCGATAATCATCTCCATCGGCAACGAGTTGACAAGCGGGCAGACCATCGACACCAACAGCGCGTACCTGGCGGAGCAGTTGGGCGTGCTTGGCATCGAGACGCTTTCGCACGCGACCGTTGGCGACGACCGTGCGGCGACGGCGCGGGCCATCACCGCCGCCGCGGATGAGGCGGAACTGGTCCTTGTAACCGGCGGCCTGGGCCCCACGGCCGACGACCTCACCCGCCACGCCCTGGCCGACGCGATGGGCGGCGCGGAACTCGTGCTGGACGCCGCGTCGCTGGCCGAGATGGAGGCGTTCTTCAGCCGCCGCGGGCGGACGATGGTGGACGCCAATCGGATTCAGGCGATGTTCCCCGCCGGCTCGCGCGCGATTGCCAACGCCTGCGGCACGGCCCCCGGCATAGCGGCACAAGTTGGCCGGGCCATGGTGTACGTGATGCCCGGCGTGCCGGGCGAGATGCGGCGAATGTTCGCCGAGCGCATCAGCCCCGAGCTGCCGCGCGGCAGCGTCGCGATTGTGCGCCGGACGCTTCAGACGTTCGGCGCCGGCGAGTCGGACGTGGGCGCCAGGATCGTCGACCTGATGGCCCGCGACGCCAACCCGCTTGTCGGCACGACAGTCGCCTCCGGGCTTATCGGCATCCGCGTGGCCAGCAAGGCCGCCACGCCGGCCGAGGCCGCCCGCCAGGCTGACGCCATGATCGCGGAAATCGCCACGCGGCTTGGCGACCTGGTGGTCGGCCAGGGCGAGCATGCCATGTCCGCCGCCGTCGGCCTGGAACTGAGGCGGCGCGGAGAGAGCCTCGCGACGGCTGAGAGCTGCACCGGCGGGCTTATCGGCGAGATGATCACCGACGTGGCCGGCGCCAGCGACTACTACCTCGGCGGCCTCGTCTGCTACGCCAACGCCGTCAAACGCGACCTGCTCGGGGTGGGCGATGACATCCTGGCCGCCAACGGCGCGGTCAGCGAACCGGTGGCGCTTGCCATGGCCGAGGGATGCCGAAGCAGGTTCGGCGCCGACTGGGCCGTGTCGGCCACCGGCATAGCAGGCCCATCCGGCGGCTCGGAACAAATGCAAAAGCCCGTCGGCCTGGTCTACGTCGGGCTTTGCGGCCCAGGCTGCCAGGAAGTCCACCGCCACGTCCTGCCCGGCGACCGGGCCGGCATCCGCACCCGCGCCGCCCTGGCCGCCCTGAACCACCTGCGCCTGCGCCTCAAGCACGCGTAAGAAAAGAAAAAGGGGCGCAAAAATCTATTCCTTCGAGTTCTCTTTGATCAACTCCGGGTATCGGCGCTTGATGACCGCCTGCTCATCGGCGCTCAATTGTCTGATAGAAATGGGTTTGTCCTGTGGGCGAACTCCCTTCTGGTTGAGCCGGTTGAGCAAACTCCAATTGCGGGTGTGTTGACCTGGTTTTGGATCGGCGGGTTCCTCGGCCTTGAGGTCGTAGCGGGTGAAATCGATGAGTTTTTCAGGGGTGTTGTCTTGCCGGTTCCGCAACAGGGCCAGCCGGAAATCCTTGTTCATAAACCATCGTATTTCCATGTCAGGATCCGATCCGCAGATGCCGGAACCACGTTGGACGAAGCGATAGTTGAGCTTGTCGTTGTCTTTGAACTGCTCGCGCCATAGCATCCCAAACTCCCCATGGGTGATGCACTTTGCCTCAGGCCAACGTCGCCGCATTTCACTCAGCCAGATCACCAGGCCATCGAGTCCGTTGCGGCCACCGTAGCCATATATTTTGCGTCCTTCAACAAGGCATAACTCCCAAATGGAAGTTACCCATGCAAAGTTATTGAGTGCGAACCCCGTGTCGAAATGAGCGGCTGTGGTTGCAAGCATCGCTTGGGTCCCCTGCACGGTGCCCATGCGGAGAAGCGTCTCAATCGGACCGACCCCCTGCCGGCTGCCGCACTGGACTCCATTGATCTTTCTCGAGCCGGGGTATCTTGCGCACAGGAAATCGACGGTCCAGCCGTCGAGGTTGACGCAATCGATGAAGTCCTCCTTGCCTTGAGCGGGCTTGCAGAAATGTTCGCGCGATGGGTAATAAGGATAGGATATCGAGCCCTCGCCATCACCGTTGTCGACCGCATACTGGCTCCAGATATTGCCCTGGCAAACGTGAATGCCCTCCTTTTCGGCCAGGAATCGCAGGTTTTCAGCCGAGAGAAAACCTGCAATGACACTTTGGGGCCGGTATCCCCCGCCAACCATCTCTGAAACCATCCGCAACCCATCATGCAAGTCGCGATTCACTTGCTCACGGGTGTTATACATGTTGGCAAAATACCCGCCTGGAACATAGGTGATCTCATCGCCATACGTTTTATGATAGGAGACAACCAGTTTCTTTAAATCCAGGTAGTTGGGCCGCTGATCCTTCAGCGCGAGCCAACTGAAGGCCCAGGTAATTCGTGCCCCCGGCCAACCCTTTTCCACGGCGGCCCGGAATGCACGGGCTTCCTCCGGAGTGTGGACGCTCGATTCGTCGGGGCCATCTGCCTCCTCGCGTGACGTCTCAATCTGCCGGACCCGCACCAGCGTGCTGAACGTGAGAAAGCGATTGCCCATCAACTTCAGCCCCGGATCTTTCGATCGTCCGGCGGCGCCGGCGGGTTGATCAGCGGCGATCATACGAAGCAGTATCACCGCCAGGATGGCGGCGACAAAGCTGATGGTCATCAGTGATGGGCATGATAGTGGTTTCATGGTTGTTCTTTCTTGCTGGTGAATTCCTCGATGCTCAGCACGGGCGCCGGGTTCTTCTGCTGCAATCCATGCATGCAGATTACTCAAACTGACCGATTTGAAAGCCCCGGATTAACCAGCCAGGCCATCGTGTTATTCGGCCAGCAACATCCTCAGTTCATCGTGTACGTCGGCGGATACTTGAAAGTAGAGCTTTCGGGACGAGAAGTTCTCCCAGATTTCTTTGACTTCCGACGCGCCAAGGTTTGTTGTCCCGGCCTGGTAGATCTGCCCCTTGCCCAGTGCGTCGATGCGCCGCCGCAGATCGCTCCAGTCTTTGTCGTCCTGGCCCGCGCCGGGCATCCATTGGATCATGTCAAGTTTCTCCAGCGAGCAGAGGGATTCGAGGTGGCGGATAGCTCCCGGGCCGTCGAGGTGGTAGATGCTCGCGTCGAGCCCGGCCACCTCGTGGGCCAGCGAGGACAGCTCGAACCGATCGAACATCTCCTGGCCGATCATGCACGAGGCATCGCATTGCGGCACGTCGATCATGCCCCGGCTGTACATGCCGAACCGGTTCAGGCTGCCGTAGGTTGCCACGTCCAGCGCCTCGGCCAGTGCGGCGCGAACGTCATCTACGGCACGGTCCACCCGCCTCAGGGCGTCGAGCACCTTCTCGGGCACGTCCACCAGATCGCACAATACCTCTTCGGCGCCGCGGAGGGCGACAAGGCAGTCCAGGCTGCCTTGAAGGTGCGTGCCGTACACGATCAGCCGGCCGTCGCAGCGCCGGCGGAAACGAGAGATCACCTCGGCCGTGCGCTGCCACCATTTCCCATCGGGTTGGAAACGAATCTCCACGTCGTCCCAGTCCCGGACGAACGGCTGGATCCAGTTGGTGGCGGCGCTGCCCTCGGCGTTTCGAAGGTCGGCGCCCAGCAGGGCGGCGAAATGATCCGGGGCGAAGGTTACCTGGTAGCCTGGGACGGCGCCGTCGAGGAACTCGTGCGTGGCCGCCCAGCCGATCGCCTGCTCGATCACCGGCTCGATATCGCCGAACGCGCACACGTAGCAGCCCGGCCGGGGAATCGGCTCCACGCCCGGCCTGGGCCTGACCGCCCAGAGCAGCGGGCCGGTGCTCTCGCCGCGCCAGAATTGCCCCCAGCGTTGGCGCGCTCGTTCGAAATCGGGCTTGAATTCCAGTTCCACGGTTTCAATGCTCCACGGGTATCAGTATTACGCGCGTTCAACTCATCTGTCATTTCATGACATACAGAGCCACCCGGCCAACTTCATTTGGGACGGCCTGGCGTTGCATTCGGATCTCGCGGCTTTCCGATCTCCGCCAATACCTTGACGCTTGATTCCTCGAATTTTCCTTGTTTATTCGGGCCGACATTGAGCAGGAAATTCGAATTCCTGCTGTTCACCAGGGTCAGGAGGTTCACGATCTGCTTGGCCGTCTTGGGGCTGGCTCCCTCTTTCCAGAACCAGCCCTGTTCCAGGCACCAGCATGTCTCGCCCGGAGCCTTGTTATCCTCCGGAAACTGCCGCATTTCCTTCACGGCAATGTCCGCGTACGGCGTGCCTTTCCTGCCCCAATCCCACCAGTTCGAACTGGCAATGACGTTGGGGCGCACGCCTCTGAAGAGAGGCATTATCTCATCCGCCGCCATTATCTTCGGGTCGAGACCGTCATTCCAGATGTAGAAAACATCCGGATATTTCTCCAGGAGTTCGGCAACCTGCTTCTTCTGGAATTCATTCTGCTCTTTCAGGGAATGGGTCGCGGGATCGCATTCCGGCGGCAGGACCTTGAACTCACCCTTGAATCCCGGATGGCGCCAGCAGTAGTAAAGCCCCACCTTCAAACCCCGGCTTTTGAAGGATTGGATGAACTGTGCTACGAGGTCCTGCTTGCAGGGACAATCAGGGTTCATGACGTCATAGGTGGTGTATTTGCTGTCCCACAGGCAGAAGCCCGAGACATGTTTTGCCGTCAACACGGCATACTTCATGCCGGCGGATTTCGCCGCGTCGGCCCATGCATCCGTATCGACCTTGCCGCCCGGATTGAAGTCGGCGGGACTATGGTAGCCCGATACCCATTGCACGCCCTTGTATGTTTCCAGATTGAAATGGATGAACATGCCGAATTTCAGTTTCAGGAATTCATCCTGCAACTCCTTGATTGATTTCTGCACGCTGGGTGCCTCCTTGTCCGGTGTCGCCGCCGACACGCCGGAGATGGACGTTATCATCGCCGCCGCCAGGCAGATTGCACCAAACAATCTGTTCTTGTTCATGGCCTTGTTTCCTTTCGTCGCTTTCACACAACTGACTCTATCACGTCATCCCGGCAGGAGTTTCTTCAGAAGTTCGGCGTCCAGCTCCGCCTTGGGAGCAAAGGCCGCCGAGTCGATATATCGCAGGAGGCTGTGCAGCAGTTGGCGAGCTTCCGGTTTGTCCTGATGGCCCGGCAGATCGATCGCACAGATCAACATCGTGCCTTTGCCGACCCTCGTTTCCGCGATCAGCCCCAGCTTGTGGTTGGTTACAAAGTTGTCGATCATCTGAACCATGGGGCGATAGCTCTTCGGCGTGTCATCGAACATGATCGGCCGGGAGTTCTTCACCAGGTGCCACCACTGCCAGTTGCTGTGGAACTCCGTGGGGAACCCGGCCAGCACGGGCGCATCCGGGTCGCAGAGAATGCCCAACGTGCCCGGCGGCGCCGGGAGGCCTTGCTTTTTGGCGGCCTCGGCAAACATCGGCGACCAGAAGTCGGTCTGGAACCCGCCCTCGACGCTGTGCGGCAGCTTGTCCAGCTTCGGAGCCAGCAGCACCTTACCGCCGGCGGCGAGGTGCTTCTTTGTTGCCTCGGCCGTGAAACTGTCCGCGACCAGCACACCCTTGGGCACGCTGGTATCGACCTTGGGCGGATAGACCCAGATCGGATAATCGTTGCGATACTTCGTCCCCTCGACGGCCAGCGTGATCGTCAGTTTTTGCGGCGCGGCAACATCGCGCAGCGGCAGCGCGAACATATCGACCTCGAAGACCTTTCCGTGCTTGATCGTCATCGGATCGAAGGCGCCAACGGCGACCTTCTTTCCATCCCTATCGGTGATCGTCCACGTCACCCGAGCGTCGGGCAAATCGGCCGGGCCGTAGTGGGCCACCTCGACGCGGCCAACGAACGTCTCATCCGTCGTCCAGGTGTATTTCTTCATGCGAAGCAGCGGAACCGTCTCGCAGCAGAACTGCCGCCACGCCTCGGGCGTGATAAGCCCCTTCGATTCCATGAACACGTTGAGGATGCCGACCAGTGCCGTGCCCTGGCCCGGGAAATCCTGGATGTCGAGCAACTGGAACCCGCCCAGGTCGGGCGTCCTCAAGGTGGCCTCGATGTCCTCGCGGTGACAGATCACCGACAGCGCGCCCGAGGCGCGCACAAAATCGTGGGCCTGGTCGAGCATGCCCGCCACGCGGAGCCGCTCGCGGAAGATCTCCAGGTTCCGCGCCCGCGTCACACCCGTGTACTCCGGAATCTCGCGGAAGTCGGGAGAGACCTCGAACGAACCGTTCTCGTGACTGATCACCGGGACCGGAATGCCGGCAATCGACTCGCTGAAATCGACCATCGTCGAAGGCGAACGGTACTCTATGTGCGCGTTGAGATAGTCGCCCTGGAAGAACGCCCCGCGAACCGGCAAAGTCTTGCTCGTCTTGCAGGTGACCCAGAAATCGTCGCCCTCGGCCAGGCTGGGATTCCAGTGGTCGTTGTTCGAACCCTGCGCGTACAACCGGCGCGGATCGATTTTCTTATAATGAGCCACCAACTCGAACATGCCCTGGCTGCGCCCCAACTCGTTGCCGAGAGTGAACATGACGAACGACGGGTGGTTGCCGAACGCCTTGAAGATCAACTCACCCTCGCGCTTGGCGTATTCGTAAAGCGACTTCGTTCGCAAAGTGCTTTCCACGTCCAGGTGGTCGATGTTGTATTTCGCCGCTTCATTGCTGTCCGGGGCATTGAACGCGCTGCGCTTGTTCGGAATTTCCACTTGGAAATACATCCCCAACTCGTCAGCCGCCTCGAACGCGGCTTCCGGCGGACACCATGAGTGGAAGCGGTAGTGATTCATGCCGTACGACTTGGCAATCGACAAGACGCGCAACCAGCCGGCCTTGTCCATGGGCGGATAGCCGGTCAGGGGGAACAGGCAGCAATCGAGTTTGCCCCGCAAAAAAACCGTGCGGCCGTTGATGGTCAAACGGTTCCGCTCGGTGGCGAATCGGCGCATGCCGAACTCCACCGTCCGCCGGTCGCCAAACGCCTCACCCCCGGCCGTGGCTTTGAGTTCGAGATTCACACGGAGCAGGGCCGGCTGAAACTCGTCCCAGAGCGGCACATCGTCGCCCGGCTGGTACGTGAACTCGACGACGTTCTCCCGCTGGGGGGCTTTGACCTCGAATGATTGCGTCTTGAACTTTGACGGTTTGGCGACGTTGTAGCTCTCGCACCCTACCGTGATCCGCCCCGCCGCCGCCTTGCCCGTGATGTTGCCGATCATCGCGCGAACGACCGCCTGTTTCTTCTCCACGTCCGGATAGACCTGCACGTCCTCCAGCCAGACCGGCTCGGCCGCGCTAAGCTCCATTCTGCCCACGATGCCGTTCCAGTTGGTCTGCGTCCGTTCGTCGACCGCATGGCTCGGGCCGACCGGCGGCAGTTTGGCGTTATCGACCAGTACGGTGATCGTGTGCCGCCCGGGCGTCATCGCCCCGGTCACGTCAAAGAACTGCGGGGCACTGAGCGTGTCATCCCCGCCGCAATACGTCCGGTCCACCCACACGCGGGTATGCTTGGTCCGCTCCAGCAGCAGGGTAATCCGCTTGCCTTTCCAGGCGTCGGGGATAACCACCTCGCGCTGATACCAGGCGGGGCCTTTCCAGTACCAGACCCGCGAGAGGCGGTCGACGGCCCGTTCGTCCTTGAGCACGCCTTTCTGGTTGGTGTCGGTCGTGCCGGGCAGTTGCACGGTGTCGTCGAATGATTGGGCAAACCACTTTTCCTTGACGCCGACATCCCCGGCGTCGAGGCGGAATTTCCAGACCCCGGCCAGCGAGAGTGTGGTTGTCTCATCCGCCCGGGCGAAATTGACGTGCCCGGCTAGAAGGGCTGCAAGCAAGAGCGCTTGGGTGAACTTCGTTTTCATAACGTTGTTTCCTTTTGCTGCTTTGTCGCCTGTTTTCATTTTCGCCTTTCCTTCAAATCGATCATGGCTCTGGCCATCCTATCGCCGATCAAGGTGCAGGTCTCTTGTCGCGCAGCTTCAACTTGTGCTTTTGCGCGAGCCCGTCCAGCATCATGGTGACCAGCGTGCTGCTCATGCAATAGTCCTCGACGCCGAGCGGCTTGCCCGAGAGCGAGTCGTAGTGTTCGCTGATCCCGTTCCTGATCGCGTTGGCGATGGTCTTGTCGGAGATGTCAGCGGCGAGGGCGGTATGCCCGTAGGCGGCCAGGCCGCCGGCGATCTGGTAGTTGGTCGAAGGCCAGACATCGCCGCGCCAGAAGCCGCTGGATTTCCAGCGTTTGTCGGTTCGATCCACGGTCGGAACGGGCAGCGGCGTCTGCCAGGCGGGCGAGGCCAGCACCTCGGCCATGCGCCCGGCCATCGCTTGAGTGGGAACGCCGGCCGTCAACGGAATCCAACTGCCGATGGTCGCCACCGGGATCTTTTTGAGCGAATCGCGTTTGACGGAGAGGAACGTGCCCGCTGCTTCGTCCCACATGTGTTCTCGCATGGCCTTGACGGCTTTCTCGATTCGCTTCTCGCGCCTCGCCGCCATCTCCTTGTCGCCCGCGATTTCCGCCAGCCGGGCGAGGCTTCTTTCGCCCATGATCAGATAGGCGCTGTTGCCGGGCACGCAGATGTCGGCATACCAGGGGCCTTCTTTCGGCCCTTTGCGCTTGGGATGGACGGTCATCCGAAGGCCGTCCATGTTGCATTCGTAGTCGAACGTCTCCCACTTGGCGTGCTGGGCCTTGCCCGTGTATGCGCCGAGCGTAATCAGCCCGTTGTCGTGCATATCCCGTTCCCGCCAATACCAGTCGTGGAACCGCTCGAGCCGGCCGAGGCACTGCTTGAGAAGTTCCTTGTCGCCGTTGCGCCGATAGACCCGCTCGACGCCCCAGGCCAAGATGGGAATCTGCGAGAACTGCCGGACCTCCTGCGGCTCGGTCTTGATGGCCGCCGTGATCATGTCCCGGGCATACTCGGGCGCATCCTTGTTCCAGCGGTCCTGGAAGTCCCAGTAATTCTGGAAGACGCCGCGGATCAGTTCCTTCTTGTCGGGCAGGATGCTGAGCAGATCGACCACGAACATGGTGTCCCAGATCCATTGGCCCTTGTAGTGCGGCCCGCCCGGGCGGACCCAGGTGTTGTTCAACGGCGGCGTGGGCGGCTGGAGCTTGTCCAAAATGCATTTGTCAAAGACGCGCCGCGTCAGTGCGAGGACCTCCGCGTCATCGGATTCGAAAAGGGCTTGGAGGTCTGCCGTTTTCGCTTCCGCGGCGCTGACCGAATCATCAAATAGACCGGCCAGCGCCACCCCGCCCACAGCCGCGCCGCCGGCGACCTTGAGAAAATCACGTCGCTTCATCACTTGGTCCTTCGATGGCCGACGCTCATGCCGCCGAGGAAATGCGCCGGGTTGACGAGAATGACCGAGCGCCCGTACCGTTTGGCCGCGGCCACGGCGGCGACCGCCCCGGATGAGTCGCCGTAGACGACCAGGTCATAAAGGGGTTCGGTCGCTGACGGGGAGGCGGCGGTGACCGTCGCCGTCAGAAGACACACGATGCCAAATAAGTCCTTATTGTTCACCGTTCCGTTTGCTTTTGCGATGTTACTCCTACACTAACCCATATCCGCCATCTTCTCCCCGCTGTTACTTCACCGGCGTCAGCGTGAACTCCTTGATGGTCACTCCGCGGCTGCCGTCTTGGAGCGTGAAGTGGAGGACATTCTTCCCGTTGACCAGGGAGATCTCCACCGGCTTGGTCTGCTGCCACATGCCGATGGTATAGGGCACCGCCAGTTCGGCCGGCGTCTTGCCATCGTTCGCCGCAAACCGGAACTTCTGGCCCTCCTGCAACGTCGCCACCCGCGCCGTCAGCACATACTTGCTGGCTTGCGGTGCTTCAAACGCATACTGGGTCTTGAAACCACCGTTGCAATTCAGCTGCATGCCGCCGGAGAAACTCTTCAGGGCCATGCTGGACCCCGTCGCCTTGTCATGAAGCACCGCGGGAATCGTAATGGTGCCGTCCTGGCCCACCACCACCTTCTGATCCACCGCTTTGACCGGCGTCTGCGCCGTGGTCAGTTTTTTCTCGGGCTCATTCGCCTCACCCAACTCCTGGCCGAGCGGGCCTAGCGCAACCGCCGTGGACGCGATGGCAGCGGCCTGGTAATGCGCCATGTTGCTCCAGAAGCCGCCGGCAACGTGCTTGCGGTCGTTGTAGGCCTGTTCGCCCAGGACCGCGCTGACCCACTGCGCCCGCAAGACCTTCATGTAATCCTGGCCATGCGCCCGCGCCTGGGTCTCCAGCAGGAAGTCCGACCCGCTGCGCGGTGCCTCATCCTTGTCCCACCAGCTATGCGGGTAGCCTGCGCCCAAGTTGACCACCCAGCCTTTGGGCGTCCAATGGCTCAACGCGGCATGCGCGTCCTGGGTCACACCCCAAGTCGGGATGCCGAAACTTTTCAGAATAAACCGGCCAAAGAACGCGCGCCGGCCGCACACCCCGCCATCCTTGGCGATGTTCTGAAACTGATGCAACGAAGGCAGGTCGTCTTTTACGTTTTGGGAACCGTAGGGAACCTCGGTCTTGACCGCTTCGGAATAGCGCCAGCCATAGTCGGGGTTGTAGATATGGTCGGGCCGGTAGTTGCGGAGCGCCTCGCGCCCCCAGGCCAGAATCTGATCCGGCGCCTCGCAGTTGACGACCATCCGATATTCCCAGACGGGAAAGCCCTTGAAAGCGGGATCGAGTTCGCCATCAAGGCAGGCCTTCTCATAATGCAGGTAACGCTTCACCGGGTCCACGGTGGTCGGGGCACTGGTCTCGGTGGTGGCATTGCTTTGCTCAACCGGCTTGGCATGTTCCAGACTGGTGGCCAGCGCCAGGCGCTGCAAATGGCCTTCGCGGGCCTTCGGACTGGCCTGCTGGATCGCCGTGTAAATTTCCATCGCCCGGCCGTACTTGCCGAACTTGGCGCCGCCCGCTTCGAGCATCTGCTTCATCAAGGCAGGGTCGGCCAAGAGCTTCTCCACCAGGGCTTCCTGCTCCGCGCCCTGCTGGGCAAACTCGGCCAACCCCTGCGGCGTCGCCTCGGCCAGCACGGCGCCTTTGACCAGCTCCGCGTCCAGTTTGTCGCTCGACAGGAGAGACCCCGCTGCAGTCAGGAGAACCTTGGAAGCCGAAAGCTCATTAGCTTGCGCCTGGGCCAGTGCGGCCTGGGCTGCCTGATTCGCCCGGGTCAACTTCGGCTCGTCGCCTTTCGCCTTGTCCAACGCTTCCTGACGCTCCTTGAGCGCTTTGATCCCGTCTTCCTTGTTGGCCTGGCACTTGGCCAGGTCTTTCTGGGCCGCTTCGCGCTGGGCCTCCGTGGCCGCCTTCTTCAGCGCCGCCTGCGCCGCCGCGATGCCCTTCTCGGCCCCGCCGATCCACTTGCCCTTGGCATGAGCCACTAAAGCCGCTGCCCCTGCAATCTTACCCAGGGACTGCTGCGCCGCGTTAGCCTCTGCCGACGCCTTCTTGACCGCCTCCTGTGCCTTCAGCAAGCCGGCCTGCTGTTGCTCATTGATTTTGGGAACCGACTTGGCGATCTCCGCCTTCAACGCCGTGAGCATGGCCGAGTACTTCGCCTGGAGTTTCTCCCCGGCCGGGGGCAGAGGCGCGAGGGCGGGAGCGGCGGCGCTGCCGACCGAGATCGCGGCAAGGATTCCCAACAACACCGCCAGAGTTGCTAGTTTTACTCTGTTATTCATGGCTTCTATCACCTGTTTCCTGATCCCTGTTTCCCTCTCAAATCCTGCCTTCCGGTTGTCACGCACTTTGCCAACAGCGGGGACAGGCACCTCCGCGGCCCAAAAGCCCGCCGCTCCGGAGCCAGTCCCCTTCCCGGTTCCCTTTACTTCACCGGCGTCAGCGTGAAGTCCTTGATGGTCAATCCCTTTATGTTCTCTCCACCACGCGAGAAGCGAAGGACATTCTTGCCCTTGGCCAGCGTGACCTCGACCGCCTGAGTTCTGTCCCACATGCCGACGGTGAAAGGCACGGCAATGTCGGTCGGCTCCTTGGCGTCGTTGGCCGCGACCAGCAGGTGCTGCTCGGCGCTGGTGGTCACCACCCGCGCGCTGAGGGCGTACTTCCCGGCCGCCGGCGCGTCGAAGGTGTACTCGAACTCCTCGGGGCCCCCGTTACGGTTGTAGTGCAACTGCATCCCGCCCAGGTAGCTCTTCATGAAGCGGACCTTGCCGGTGCTGCTGGTCGGCTTGCTGCAAGCCACGGCCGGGATCGTGATCACCCCGTCCGGGCCGACGACGATCTTCTTGTCCGCCTCGGTTACGGTCACTTCCTTGACGGCTTCCTTCTCCTTGGATTCATTGGCTTCGCCGATGTCCGTGCCCACCGCGGCCAGCGTGACCGCCTTGGACTTTTCAATAATCGCCTGCTGCTGGTAGAGCGCCACGCCGTTCCAGAAGCCGGCCGCCGCGGAGTGGAAACCGACGGCCTTCTTCTCGCCAACGACCGCACCCACCCACTGGGCACGCTGCACCTGCGTGTAGGCCGCCTCAACCTTCCTGGCCTGCGTCATCGCCAGGAAATCGAAGTCCGAGTTGCCCCCTACCGAGCCCCAGCCCCAGCCGGCGCCAAGGCAGATAACCCAACCGTCGGGCGTCCAATGGACCAGCGTGGCGTGGCCGGGCTGCGGACGGGCCAGAGTCGGAATGCCGAAGCTGCGAAGTATGAAACGCCCGAAGAACGCCCGCCGGCCGCACACGCCGCCGTTCATGATGATGTTCTGGTAGAACTGGAGTGTGGGCATGTCGTTCTTCTGATCCTGCGACCCGTACTTCACTTCGGTCTTGACGGATTCCACATAACGCCAGCGATAGTCCGAAGTGGAGATCTGGTCCGGCCGGTAGTTCCGGAGCATAGCGCGCCCCCAGGCCAGGGTCCAATCCGGCTCCTCGCCATTGACGGCGTTTCGATACTCCCAGACGGTCAGATTCTTGAAGCCGGCGTCCAGTTCCCCGTCCAGGAACGCCTTCTCGAACTGCTGGTACCGCTTGACCGGGTCCACGGCGGCCTGGGCGTCGGTCTGGGCCTCGGGGTTGCGCTGGGCAATCGGCACGGCATGCTCCAGGCTGATAGCCAGCGCCAGCCGCTGCAAGTTGCCGCTGCCGGCCTTGGGGCTGACCTTCTGGATGTCGGCGTAAATCTGCATCGCCCGGCCATACTTGCCGCCACTGGCGCCGTCGGCGATGACCATCTGCTTCATCAGGCCGCCATCCGCCAGCAGCTTCTCGACCAGCGCCTCCTGCTCCGGTCCCTGCTGGGCGAACTCTGCCAAGCCCTGCGGCGTGGCCTCGGCCAGGACCATGTACTTCACCAGAAGCGCGTCCAGTTTGTCGCTGGCCAGGAAATTCGCCAGGGCCGTCAGCGCGGCCTTGGCAGGCGCCTGGGCATTGGTCGTCGCCGCCGCGAGGGCCTCCTTGGCGGCAGCATGAGCCTTGGCCGCCGCCTCCTTGTCCTTGTCCTTGGCTTGAGCCGTCATCGTCTTGTGTTCGGCCGACGTCGCAGCCGCCTCAGCCTGATAGGCTTTCAGGAAGGCGGCCTTCTGCTGCTCATCAATGACCGGCAGGGCGTTGCCGACCTCCGCCTGCAATGCCTTGAGCATGTCGGAGTATTTGGCGAGGAGCCTCTCCCCGGCTTCAGTGAGTGGAATGCCCGGCTCCGTCTTCTTGGCGGCGGCCGATACGTCTGAGCATGCAATTGCCATGGCTGCAAGCAGGCACAACACACAGCATAAGGTCTTCTTATTCATCGCCTTGTTTCCTCATTCTAAAGGTAAATACGATCCGCGGCAGGATGCACTTAATCCATGCCGTCATCACTGTATCACTGTGCTGTTTTGGTACTGGGGTCCATTGGCGGGACCTTCATCTCTTCCAGCCACACGCTCAGGGGGGCGCGAGCCGGGATGAAACCATCACCCGACCTGTTGTTCATCGGGAAGTTGCTGACCGCGATGGTCACCTTGCCGCCCTTGAATTCGTCGCGGAAACCGGCCCAGACATGGCCGCCGCGCGGCTTGCCGCCTTCTCTCCGCCAGGCGACAACGCCGCCTTTCGACTCGGCCAGCAACTTGCCGTTGACGTAGATCGCGTAACCCTCGCCTGAATTGGCGTGTATGCTGCCGCCGACCCTGATGCGGTAGCGATGGCCGTCCTTCAACGGCGGGAGATCGAAGCTCCGGCGCAACAGCAACACATCCCCCTTGCACGCCGTTTTTGGCTCACTGCGCTTGGAGCCTTTGTACCATTCCGGGGTCGGGACCGGCGGCTCATCGCCCTGCACTCCGAATGGCGCCGCGCCGCTCTGCCAACCCGCCTTCTTCGTGTCGAAGTCCGGTGCGAACCAGTTTTCCATTCCGGCCGGACAGGTCATCTTGAGGTCGCTGATCCCTTTCTTCTTGGCCTGGGGATCCGGCAGGTCGAAGCTGAAGTAATCCCAGGAGGCGACATTGAGGTCTCCACCGAAGGGCTTCCAATCGTATTCCTGGATACCGGCTGCGCGGTAGTAGTCGGCCGCTTCATCCAGGGCATCCCCCAGGTAAGGCGACACCTTTGCGGGCTTCTCCCCCTTGAGCGCAGCCTGCAACGACGGCAGATACCGGGGATTGCTCAGGAATGCCGCCAGCGCGCCGTCCAGGATCATCGGTTTGATCGCCGCCAGCGATGCGGCTTTTTGTTCTGCCGTCGCTGCCGGCTTGGCGGCCTCGGCAGCCACGCGAGCGGCCGTCCGGGCTTCACGGTCCGACTTCGGAATCGCCACCGCCTCACCGCCCAGCATACGCACCATCGCTCGCCCCATGGCCTCGCCCACCAGCAGGTAGGTCTCAGGATTGCGGTTGTAATGGTAATCCTGCCCCCGCGGCGACTCCTCGACCTCGCGCCAGAAATCGCGGGTGTCAACCGATGCCACCGTGCCGGCAAACTCCGGATGCTGCTTCGTATCGCCCACGGCCATTTGCGCTTCCCAGACTCCCTTCCATGGTCCGTTCTGCAACTCGTACCCGTGGAAACCAACCGTGGCCACCACGGCCGGCATCTTCGGTGCCTTGAACTCCTTGCGCAAATCGTTGATCAGGTTGACGAGGTGCTTCTCATATTCTTCCTTGGGTGCGCCACTATCCTTGTGCCCCTGGAACCAACAGAAACCGGCGATCTCGTAGCCCTGCCCCTTGTAGCTGGGAACGATCTTGTCGATCTTATCGAGCGTCTCGCGGACACCCTTGACCGTGAGCTTGTATTCCAGGGATTCCCACTGGCTGTTGGGGTCCGTCCGCCCGCTCGATGGCGGACGGAAGTCAAAACCCAATGAGCGATTGCCCTGGGCCGTCTTGATCAGCAGCACCTGCTCGTCATGGAACGTGCCCATGACGTAACCGAAACCCAGTTCGGGCCCGATGGTTGCCCCATTGTTCGAGGTTGTGGAAAGCGCCGAGCCGGCACTTTCCGGATGAAGACGGGCTTCCTTGTAGAAAACATCGTTGCGCACGGCCCATTTGCCGGCGTCGTCGAGCAGGTAAGGAATCGCGAAAAAATAACTTGAGCAATTATTGCCTTGGTCGAATGGTATAG
>CAYOBS010000046.1:0-15774 GCA_964402305.1 uncultured Planctomycetaceae bacterium
ACACCGCGCCGTGGAATTGCGAAAAATCCAAACGCATTCTCGATGGTGCCATCAAGGTGCTCGAAAAGGAAACCATGGAGCTCAACTGGGCAGGATCCATCCAGGGTCTGGCCCTGCTCGCCACAGGCAAGCCGGAGTATCTGCCAAAATTGCGTGAGTTCGCGCGCGGACTGTCGAAGCTAGAGGTGGATCCAGACATGAAACCCACGAAAACCTACGACGCCGTTTGGGGCGACACATGGAACATGGGCTATCGCACGGTGTTTCTCTGCGAGTATTACATGATCACCCGCGATCAGAAAATTCTGCCAACCATCAAGAACAACGCACTTTCTCTGGCGCGAGGTCAGAGCGCCTACGGCACCTTTGGTCATGGCTATGCGTCACTCACCAAAGACCGACAATTCAATGGCTCCGTGCCTCCCTACGGTCCCGTGAACATGGCCGGGTTGCCGGCCAACCTCGCCATCGTGCTCGCCAAGAAATGCGGCGTGAAGCACCCGGATATCGACAAAGCCATTGCCCGCGCCGCCGGGTTCTTCGGCTACTTCACAGACAAGGGGAGCATCCCATACGGCGAACACGCACCAGGGTGGTCCTACCATGAGAACAACGGCATGAATGCCATCGCCGCAGTGCTGTTTGCCGCGATGGGAGACAAGCCGAAGGAGACGGAGTTCTTCGCCCGCATGGCCACGGCAGGTTATCCCAATCGCGAATTCGGTCACACCGGGCAGGGATTCAGCTACCTGTGGAGCGCCCTCGGTGCGGCCGTCGGCGGACCCGAGACGGCGGCTGCTTTCTTCGGCAAGTGCTCGTGGCACCTTGATCTGGTCCGCCGCTCTGACGGATCGTTCACCTATGACGGCGGCGAACAATACGGAGCCGGGCACACGGATGATAATACCTACTTTGGGTACAGTAGTTACTGCGGGCTGAGTCCCGCCGCCACCTATGTGCTCACCTACTCGCTGCCACTGAAGAAACTCGTCATCACCGGCCGCGACGCGAATTCCAAGGGTTGGCTCACAAAGAAGGAAGCCGCGGCCACAGTGGCGGCTGGCCATTTCGATCTCGATCGACGCGCGATGTCTCCCGCGGAACTGGTCGCCGCCTTCGGTACCTGGTCGCCGATCGTCCGTGGCTGGGCGGCGCAGGAACTGGCTACACGTCCCGAGTCCAAGACATTGGTGCCCGAACTCATCAAACTCGCCGACAGCGGCAATCCGCATCAAATCCAGGGTGCCTGCGAGGCACTGGGGCTCATCAACACGGCGGAGGCACTGCCCGTCCTGGTCAAACAACTCGCCCACCCGGATCGCTGTGTACGCTACAAGGCGGCCGAAGCCATCGGCAAAATGGGCGGCACTGCCAAGCCAGCTTTGGAAGGCATCCTCAAGGTGCTCGTGGCGACTGCGGAACCCTCGTGGCCGATCCGTTGGGAAGACCCCGTGCAATTCGCGCACGGCCAGTTGGCCGCCGCCGTATTCTCCGGCCCCCTGCGTGAGGAACTCAACAAAGTGGATCCCAAGTTGCGCAACCAGGCCATCCGCGCGGTATCAACCAATCCGGATGGCTGGGCCCGTGCCACGCTCGAACATTGCTTCCAGCACCAGCTCAGCGAGGACGATGTCATCGCGCTCGCCCCGGTCATTCTCGCGGCGGTGGAGAGCCCCAGTCCGGCGGACACCATGTTCAATAATGTCATCCGCATGGCGGGCTTGCAGGCGCTGACCAAATATCATTTCGAAGAAGGGATGGCGGCTGCGGTCGGTCTGGCGAAAACCCAGGGCGGGCATGGCAGCGAAAGCCGCACGGGCGAAATCATGAAAATGATCACCGGCTACGGATCCGCCGCCAAGCGGCAGATCCCGGCGCTAAGGAAGTTGATTGCCAGCCTCAACGCCGAGGTCGAGCACGGGGAGTTTCCCGGCGATCTCAACAAGCTGCGCGTCGGCGCCGTGGAGGAAGCCATCAAGGCCATCGAGGCCGCCAAGGATCACCCCCCGCTCCGCAGCACCACGTCAGCACCCAAACGATGAGTCCAAACAAGCAATCATGAACATTCCCCATCAATCCACTCTCCGGTCCGGCTTGCGCGAGCCTGGCAACGCGAAGCCCCCTCAACGGCCTTCACCCCAACGCTATTTGCTGGCATTGACGCTATCGGCTTTAGCGGTGATGCTCCCGGTGAACCGGGCTTGGGCCGCCGACATAGAGAAGCCGCAAAAAGTGCTGCCTCTTCCTGGGGAAGTCTTCCAGGTCGATGGACGCACCGCATTCGTCATGCTCCCGGCGGCTGCGAACCGCCACCCGAATCGCCCCATCCCGTGGGTGTGGTATGCGCCGACGCTGCCAACCCTCCCCGAGTCGCGTGAATGCTGGATGTTCGAACGTTTTCTAGCAGCCGGCATCGCCGTGGCCGGTGTGGACGTCGGCGAGTCATGCGGAAATCCGCAGGGACGTGCCCATTTCACGGCATTTTATCAGGAATTGATAGAGAAGCGCGGGTTCAGCCGCAAACCTGTCCTGCTGCCACGCAGCCGCGGCGGGCTGATGCTCTACAATTGGGCCGTCGAGCATCCGGATTCGGTGGGCGGCATCGCCGGGATCTATCCCGTCAGCAATCTCAGCAGTTGGCCGGGTCTGGATCAGGCGTGCGGTGCCTATGGCCTGACCGCAGCGCAACTCGAAGAACAACTCACGCAACACAACCCGATCGACCGTCTCGCGCCACTGGCAAAAGCCGGCGTGCCGATCTTCCACATCCACGGCGATGCGGACGATGTCGTGCCTCTAAAAGACAACTCCGCCTTGCTCGCCAGTCGTTACCGCGAGCTGGGCGGCTCGATGCGGCTTAGAATTCCGCCCGGGCAAGGCCACAATGTCTGGGACGGCTTCTTCCAATGCCAGGAACTCGTCGAGTTCGTCATCGCCAACGCCAGCCCGGTGGCGAGTCGCGAACCCACAGCGGCCTTGTTTCGTGACCCGCCAATGGAGGCCAGGCCCGGCGCATTCTGGGACTGGATGAACGGCAATGTGGATCTTGACCGGATGACTTATGAACTTGAGGAGATGAAGGCGAAGGGAATGTCCGGTGTGGAGATCTGGGACATCGGTGTCATCAGGCCACTTCAGGAGGAGAAGATTCCCGCAGGCCCTGCGTTCCTCGGCCCGGAATCGCTGAAGGCTGTCAATCATGCTATTGACCAGGCCGACCGACTCGGCCTGCATCTGGGGATGGTGGCGTCAAGCAGTTGGAACGCGGGCGGCAGTTGGGTCCAGCCGTGCGATGCAATGAAGGGGTTCTATCACAGCGAAATCACTGTCAACGGTCCGGCCAAACTGTCGCAGGCCTTGCCTTTTCCTAAGTGCAGCGCGCCCAAAGGTGCCAATGGTCTGCCGCTCTACTACAAGGAAATCGCCGTACTGGCTTTTCCGCAGACGACGAACAAGGTCATTCGCGACACTGCATCCGTCGTCAACCTCAGCGAAAAGATGAACAGCGAAGGGCTGCTCACCTGGGATGTTCCTGCCGGTTCCTGGGTGATTGCGAGGTTTATCACCAGCAATACCGGACAGAAACTGACGGTGCCCACCCCCAACTCGAACGGCCTGCTCATTGATCACCTTGACGGTAATGCGGCCAGGCGCCATTTCCGCTACATCATTGACCAAATCCTGAAAGTGCGGCCGAGCCTGGACGCATTGCGCTACATGGAAGTGGATAGCGTAGAGGTTGGTAATCAGACGGATTGGACCGACTCCTTTGTGGCGGAATTCCGCAAGCGGCGTGGCTATGACCCTGTTCCGTATCTGCCAGTGCTCAAGGGAAAGAGCTTTGCCGATCCGCAGGTCACCTCCCGCTTCCAGCACGACTATCACAAGACCGTAAGCGACTTGTGGATTGACGGTCATTACGCCGCTTCCAGGGAGTTTCTTAACACTTACGGAATGCAGCTGGTGGCCGAGGGTGGACATGGCGGTTACCCGCGTGCCGAACCGTTGCGCGCCTGCGGCGTGGTGGATATAATTCGCGGCGAGTTCTGGAACGGCTCGCAGTTCTGGGTGGTAAAAGAGGCAGCCTCTGCCGCACACATTTACGGCCGGCAGATCGTGGATTCCGAGTCCTTTACCGGTTGGCGGCATTGGCAGGACGGGCCGCTGGAATACAAACGCTTGGCCGACACGGCGTTTTGTGATGGTCTGAATCGCATGACGTTCCATACCTTCGCGCACACTCCGCCTTCAGGAGGAGTGCCCGGCAATATGTATCACGCAGGAGAGCACTTTAATGTCAACTCCACCTGGTGGCCCAAGGCCGCTCCCATGCTGTCCTATTTCTCGCGGTGCTGTTATCTGCTGCAACAAGGCCTGCCCGTGGCGGATGTCTGCTTCTACTACGGCGATGACTCGCCCAACCTGGTTGCCACCCGCCGTATTGGACCCGATTCCAAGCGGCTGGACGGTGCCACCTGCGCCCACTGCGACAGGCCCAACCCGGCACCCGCCGATGCGCTCGGAACCGGTTACGACTACGACGTCATTAACTCCGATGTGCTCGAAAACCGCATGGAGACCAAGGATGGACGGTTGGCGCTGCCCCATGGTGTGGGTTATGAAGTCATTGTCCTGCCCGAACGCACCGACATCCCTCTGTCTGTCCTAACAAAATTGGAAACGCTCGTCCGCGAGGGCGCGACCCTGCTCGGCCCCAAGCCCGAGCGGGACACGACATTGGCGGATTACCCCCGCTGCGACGAGCAGGTCAAGTCCATCGCCGAGCGCATCTGGGGCTCTAACAACGACAGTAAAACATCCGGCCACTCCTACGGCAAAGGCCGGGTGATCGCCGACCGCAAGCGGGTCCGCGAGATCCTCCAGCAGCGCGGCATCGGTCCCGACTTCGCCTACACCAGTCCAGGAAAGCCCGCTGATCTCGACTACATCCACCGCCGCACTCTGGACGCCGACATCTATTTCGTCAGCAACACGCAAATGGAGGAGGCCGAGGCCGATTGCACCTTCCGGGTCACGCCACGGCGGCCCCAGTTCTGGCACGCAGACACTGGCAAGATCGAGCCATGCACCGCTTACACGCGCGTCCCCGGCGGGATGAAATTGAAACTGCGTCTTCCGCCCGCCGGTTCGGTGTTCGTCGTCTTTTCCGGCACCGCGCCGGAAGCCGCCACGCCCGCGCCCGTTGCGATTGAAGCAGGCAAGCCGTCCGCGCCCTTGGAAATCACCGGGCCATGGGACGTTAGATTCCCACTGAACATGGGAGCACCACCCTCGCGCGTTTTCGAGAAGTTGGTCTCCTGGACCACGATTCCGGATGATGGGATCAAATATTTCTCCGGCACCGCAACTTATCTCAAGGAATTCGAAGTGCCGGCTGCTTTGCTAGCCGGGGGTGGGCAACTCGAGTTGTCGTTGGGAGAACTCCGCAACGTCGCCCACGTCACATTGAATGGCAAACCACTCGGGATTCTTTGGAAACCTCCCTATACGTGCGATGTCACCGGCTTGGTCCGCGGCGGCAAAAATGAGCTGAAGGTGGAAATCACCAATCTCTGGGCCAACCGTCTCGTTGGCGACGCGACTCTTCCCAGGGAAAAGCGTGTGACGCGCATCACCCAGCAAGTGCCCATCGACGGCCCCCACGATTCCGGCCTCTTCGGTCCCGTACAATTACGTTCACACCCATTGGAGAAAGCAAAATGAAAACACAACAACACGTGATTCATTTGGCCACACTGGCGGTTCTGGTGACCTGCGGGAACGCCGCTGAGCTCCATGTCTCCATCACCGGCAACGACGCCAATCCAGGGACGTCAGCCGCGCCGCTGCGCACGATCCAGCGTGCCGCCGACCTCGCCCAACCGGGCGATACCGTCACCGTGCATGCCGGGGTATACCGCGAACGTGTAAATCCGCCGCGCGGCGGCGAGTCCGCCACCAAGCGCATCGTCTATCAGGCGGCCTCCGGCGAACAGGTGGTCATCACCGGTTCGGAAGTGGTGAAGCAGTGGGAGAAGGTCCAGGACGGCGTCTGGAAGGCGACCCTTCCCAACACCTTCTTTGGCAGCTTCAATCCCTTTGCGGAAGTCATCACCGGCGACTGGTTCGATGCCAAGGGCCGCAGCCATCACGCCGCGGCGGTCTATCTGAATGGCGACTGGCTGACCGAGGCGGTGAGTTTGGAGGATGTTCTGAAACCCACGACCGCGACGCCGCTGTGGTTCGCCAGCGTGGACGCGGCCAACACCGTCATCTGGGCACAGTTCAAGAGTGTCGATCCCAATGCGCAGCAGGTGGAGGTCAACGTGCGCCAAACCGTGTTCTATCCGGAAAAGCCCGGCATGAACTTCATCACCGTGCGTGGCTTCACCCTGCGCAACGCGGCCACGCCCTGGGCTCCGCCCACTGCCGAACAGGTAGGCCTCATAGGCACGCATTGGAGCAAGGGCTGGATCATCGAGAACAATGTCGTCAGTTATTCGATCTGTTCGGGCATATCACTGGGGAAATATGGCGACGAATGGGACAACAAGTCGGCCAATTCCGCTGAGGGCTATGTGAAGACCATAGAGCGTGCCACCGCCCATGGTTGGAACAAGGAGACCATTGGTCATCACGTCGTCAGCAACAACATCATTTCACATTGCGAACAGGTCGGCATCGTGGGAAGTCTGGGGGCGGCGTTCAGCGCCATCACCGCTAACACCATCCATGACATTCATGTCCGGCAGTTGTTCGGCGGATGCGAACAGGCGGGCATCAAGATCCATGGTGCCATTGATGTTGAAATACGCGGTAATCGAATTTATCGCGCCTACCGGGGCATGTGGATGGATTGGATGGGACAAGGAACCCGGATCACGGGTAACCTGTGCTACGACAACAGTGCGGAGGATCTCTATATGGAGGTGAACCATGGGCTCTATCTCGTGGACAATAATATGTTCCTATCTCAACGGAGTTTGTGGGACATGTCAGAGGGTGGAGCTTTTGTCCATAACCTCATGACCGGCAAGATCGACAACTGGTACGATATGAGCCGCTTCACGCCATTCCTGAAACCACATGCAACGGTTGTCGCTGGATTGGTCATGACACATGGTGGAGACAACCGCTTTTTCAACAACATTTTTATTGGTCAGGGTGTCCCTGGCGCCGTGGCCGATAAGAATGTCAAGCCACAGAACTCTGTTACCGGCTATGGTCTGTGGGTGTACGACGTTCGTGAATTTCCTCCGCAAACCGCCGGCAACATGTATGGCAATGGCGCGCGACCGTATAAGACGGAAACGAATTGGGCTATGCAGACAGGGGATGGAGCGCGGGCGACGCTGGTGACAGAGGGTGATCAGGTATTTCTGCACCTGACTTTTGACCTGAAGGCGGAGAAGGAGAAATCCGTGCTGGTAACGACGGTGCTGCTGGGCAAGGCAAAAGCCTCCGATTGCGCGTTTGAGAATCCGGACGGTTCTCCCATCACGATCGCCACGGATTATTTCGGCAAGCCGCGCAACGCAGACAATCCGACGCCTGGCCCCTTCGAGGCCCCTGGAACAGGAACGCTCACCATGAAGGTGTGGCCGCTTTCCCCACCGCGGGAAATAAAAGGTGCAAAACCTGACGCCGCGAAGGGCTTCGCCTGGCCGTTCACGAGTCCCGCCGATTGTCCTTTCGAGCAATCGAAAACGCTGGGCGGAATTTTCTTTACTGGTCGCCACAGCGACTATCGTTGCGGAGACACCTGGTATCCCTGCTGGGCCAGCGATGGCAATCTCTACTCGCCCTGGACTGACGGTAAGACGGATGGCGTTGTTAGCGAATCAGGGAAAGTACCAGCCCACACCGGTCACGCCGTGATGATCGGTGATGACCCCCTGAAGCTTGAGATCCATAACACCTCCCCTCCCAAGGAGGCCACTGCCGCGCCCTATACCGGACGCTATCCCGCTGGTTCGCTGGTGTACAACGGCATCTGGTATTACGGCACTTACTGCCTCGGCCCGGACGGAAGCACCGAACACCTGGGCTTCACCTGGAACTGGCCGAACCTCGGGCCGATGCCGGGTTTCCAGATTTCGCGCGACCTCGGCAAGACTTGGGAACCCTCGCCGCACACGCCGGAGAAGCCGCTCTTTCCCGAGCCGGAAAAATTCCTCGGCCCGGTCAAGATGGGTGCTCCGCATTTCGTGGATTTCGGCAAGAATATGGAACATTCCCCGGATGGCAAGGCCTACCTGATCGGCATGGGCGCGGAAGAGAACGATCCCAAGCCGCGCCCCTGCATCAAGCTTGGCAAACCGGGTGAGGCCTATCAAGTGGTCGAGGGTTGCACCAACGACTTCGCCCATGCCAACCTGAGTTGGGTTACGGCCGATCAAGCCTACCTGGCCCGGGTCACGCCCTCGCCGGAAACCATCAATGACCCGAAGGCCTATGAGTTTTTTGCCGGTCATGACTCGTCCGGCCAGCCGGTCTGGACCCGCGACTTCAAGAAGATCAAACCGCTTGTCGAGTGGAACAACCACATGGGTTGTGTGACGGCCACATACGTGCCAGGCCTGAAGAAATACCTGATGTGTGTGACCGATGGCTGGCCGACGGTGGCCAAAATGACGTCCTACATTCTGGAAGCCGACGTTCTGACCGGCCCCTGGCGCATGGTTTCCTACATGCCGGACTTCGGCGAGCAAGGATACTTCCTAAATTTTCCTAGCAAGTTCATCAGCCCCGACGGGCAGTCGCTGTGGCTGTGCTATTCCGCGAATTTCAGCGCCGGTTGGAACGGCGTGAAACTCAACTTCAATCCGCCGGGCGGGCGCTATGGCTTGTGTCTGCACGAAGTCAAATTGCTGAAGCCGGAAGCACCGGTGCCGGATAGTCACTGAAACGAGGAGCAGGCGCTTCCAATGGCGGTTACCACTATTTGGGCAGTGCAAAGATCTTCGCGCGGATGGGCAAGGCATTTGCAGAGGCCTTGCTGCCTTTACAGAAATAGACGAGATAATGACACTGGAAGGAAACTGCATCCGAGAAATGCAGGAATGAACAACACGAAAGGAAAAAGGCTAAACCCCCCCACCCCCCGGCAGAGCCGCCCGCCAGCCCGAGGGGTAGCCGCAAAATCAAATTTCCTATCAGTTACTGAGTTCACAACCACCGAAACTGTAGAATATATGATCATTGCGAGGCAACGCAAGTCCGTCGATACGATATCGGCGGTCATAGCTCGTGGTGTTTTGGGTTCCGCGACGTGGATAGGTACGGTGTTTACTATGGTGAATTTGGATCCGGCCAACTTGTTGATGGAATGGTCTACGGTTACTACATATGAAGATGAGCTCGGGGTAAAAAGCCGCACTACGCCTCAAAAGGGTCGTTCATATGAGGATACTAAGAATGTGTGCCGCTGTTCAAAGGAAACCGGTACACCGCAAGGTACAACACCAGCCGGAGGTGGCAAATGACCATAACTATTGACACGACGCGGGCTATTGCGTGTATACGGTGTGTGGAGGAGTGACGCAAAAAGGCACACATGGAAACTATTGTGGCAGAAGTGCAACAGAAGTGCAAGGACGGAGGCCAGTGAAGCCATAAATACGGCAGATAAGAGGTAGTCGTGGTCGTAATCTAGCTGGTAATTATGACTGATATGTCGTGCAGTGACAGCCTCGGCATATCAATGTATGTGTATGTCTACGAGCTGCGAGGAGTATAATGATGGTAATGTTAAGAGGAATGACCTTATGCCATCGAAGTTGTATTGTGGTGCTCGTGGCAGCGGCCATGTGTGCTGGTTCATATGGATGTTCAGGTTGTAAGGGACGTGCGGCAACGGTGGATGATTTAACCCGCGCTGTGGAAAGGGGAGATGTTGTTGGGGCTATTGCCTGCGTTAAGAGGGGCATTGATGTCAATGCGTGCGATTCTGATGGGATGACCGCACTTACGATTGCTGCGGTTCAGGGTAATGTGGAGATGGTTAAGGGACTAATAAAAGAGGGCGCGCGAGTAAATGCCCCAAATAAACTTGGATATACTGCATTGCATCAAGCCATTATGGGTGGGCATGCACGTGTTGTCGAGGTACTGATTATGAAGGGGGCTGATGTCAGCATTAAGACAAAAAGTGGGTTTACGGCATATTCGCTCGCTAAGCAATTAGGATTGCCGGAAGAAGTGGTTAAGAAGTTGTCAGATCCGGAAATAGGGGACAGTCACCAATTGAAATAGGGGACAGTCACCAATATATTTGTCTTGACGGCGTGGGATTCAGGCGTTAAGTTTTAGTGTATGCCGAAAGAAGGTTGCAAAACGTTGCCTTTCCCGCCCGGCTCGACTGCCTACACGGCGTATATGTGCTCTGGCGACGGGCAGGGCGCCGCAGTCACCCAGACCCGCACGCACAACAGAAAACCCCCCCACCCCCCGGCAGAGCCGCCCGCCAGCCCGAGGGGTAGCCGCAAAATCAAATTTCCTATCAGTAACGCCAGAGAATGTTTATCTCAGCGATACAAGCGAGAAACCACTTGGGAAAGCAGGGGCGAGCATAAAAGTTCCTGCATGGGGACTTGTCACCATTCGCGTGGAATAAACCTGACGAGTAACCTGGAAAAGAAGCATAAATTGAGGACTACACACATGAAAAGACTCACATCCATGAATCACGTTGAACGATTTCGCGCCGTTATGAACTTCCAGCCGGTCGATCGGCTGCCGCGCTGGGAGTGGGCCATGTGGTGGGACGAGACAATTAAGCGCTGGCATGCCGAAGGTCTGCCTGCCGAGCTGACAGGTGTTTTTGAAATCCACGATTACTTCGGTCTCGATCCATACAAGCAGTATTGGTTCAGCACGACGGACGCGACGATCGAGGCGGAACAACACCACGTCGAGGGCATCGTTTCGGATATGGACGACTATCTGGCGCATCGCCCTAACCTGTTTCCCGACCATGGCGATGCGATCCTGGGGATGAAGCCGTGGCTTGAACGACAGGGCAAGGGCGAGGCCGTCATCTGGATTACGCTCGAAGGCTTCTTTTGGTTCCCGCGAACGCTCATGGGTTTCTCCAAACTGATGTTGGCCTTCTACGATCAGCCGGAACTCTTGCACCGGATGAACCAGGATCTGCTGGATTTCAACCTGGCGATCCTCGAGCGGATCGAGAGAATCGGCCGTCCGACATTCATGACGATCGCCGAGGATATGTCATACAACAACGGCCCCATGATCAGCAGAGGGCTGATGGACGAATTCATGTCGCCCTACTACGAGAAGCTGCTGGCACGGGCGAAGGAGATGGAGATGCTGACCATCGTGGACACGGACGGCGACGTGACGCTGCTGGTTCCATGGCTGTTGGAGAATGGGATAGAAGGCGTGCTGCCACTGGAACGGCAGGCTGGCGTCGATGGCATGGCGCTGCGCACCCAGTTCCCCAACCTTAGAATGATCGGACATTATAACAAGATGGTCATGCCGCACGGTGAAGCTGCCATGTGGGCGGAGTTCGAGCGCCTCCTGCCGCTGATGAAGTCAGGGGGTTTCATCCCCAGCGTCGACCATCAGACGCCGCCAGGTGTTTCCTTGGAGAACTACCGCATCTACCTGCGTCTGCTGCATGAATTCATTCACTAACAGCCAGCACGCACGGAAACCATCAAATGAACCTGGAAAGGAATATGATATGAAGAAGTTAATTGTAGTGCTCATGGGGCTTAGTTTGTGCGGACCGCTGTCTGCCCTGCCGTTTGCCTCCGGCGCCGCCGACGTGCCGCAGGATCCGCAGGCGATTCGGTCTCCGGGAGCGTCACTGAAGTATGAGAACATCGAAGAGGGCGTCGCGAATCCGCCGAACTCCGCTAAGCCCGTCTGGGGGACCTCGCCGATTACCGAGCCGTATCCCTATGTCAGCACCGGAAGTTTCACCGGACCGGCGGTGCCGGAATCGCCCGATCCGCTGGTTGCCTACCGTTGGCCCAAGCCCAAGGCCACCGATGGACTCGAGATCTATCTGCTGAAGCCCAGCGCTGTTTCAAGCGATACCGCCGCATCCTTCGACAACCTGGGTTCGCTGACGACAGATCATCCGAATGTCACGGTCAACGGGGCGGGTTCAATCAGGATGGATTTCGGGCGGGAAAGCGCGGCCTGGCTGGAGTTCGACAGTCCCGACTGCCCGGGCGATGTCGAGATGAGCATCAGCGAGTACAACCAGCCCGGCCCGGGAAAAACGAAAGCCCCGGTCAAGCATGGCAATACCTACCGGCTTGAACTCAACGCCGAGCTTTACGAAGGGGTGCGCTTCGCATGGATTCACGTGAAGGCGCCCGCCAGGCCGTGGCGTATCACTGGCATCCGGGCCGTGTGCCAGGTCAAGCCCACCAACTATGACGGCGGCTTTTCCTGCAGCGACCCCATGTTGACCAAGGCATGGTATATGTGCGCATACGGGGTGAAGATATGCCTGGTCTCAAACTATTTCAGCTCGATATTGCTGGAACGAGGCGACAGAATACCGTGGGTGGGTGACGCACCGGCTTCGCAGGCTGCGGGACTCGTCGCCTTCGGGAACTACGATTTTGTCAAGGCGAACATCGACCTCACGACCGGTGGCAACAATGGCATCATCGCCTACTCGCTCTATTGGGTGATCGGACTGCTTGATTACTATCAGTACACTGGGGATGCCGCGACGATGGAGAAACATCTCAACGCCACATGCGAGATCCTCGATCATGCATACAAGGTCTATGGAACGAACCCCGCCCTCCGCTTCTTCGGATGGGATGAACGCTTATGCACTGGATTTGAAATCTGGTACAGGGCCGCGTCGCCGGAAGCGCAGGAAGCGCAGAACGCCTATAAAATGCTCTCAATTCGGATGTGGAGTGATTTTGCGGCAGCCATGGGCGCATACGGACGTGCCGACCTGCAAGCCAAATACAACGGTTACGCCGAGGCGAAAATGGCGGAGCTGCGCAACAACCGCGCCTGGCACTCCCAGTTCGGACTGCATGCGCTTGCCGAGGTGGCTGCTTCAGGATTGTTAAACAGCGATGAGCGGAAGGCCATTGTTGAAAAGGAATTCCTCGACCGGGTGAACCGCTTGTCGTTCGATCCCTTTTGTCAGTTGTTCATCATTCAGGCAATGGCGCGCATAAACCTTTACGATGAGGCCTTTTCATCTATCAGGGACGTGTGGGGAGGGATCATAAAACTGGGTGGAACGACGCCATGGGAATGTTACCGCCCGTCGTGGAATGACGTTGTCGGCGTAAGCGATCCTGTGCCGAATAGCCAGAGCGGTATTACGAGTCTTTGCCATCCTTGGGGCGCGGGGCCTGTCAAATGGCTCAATGAGGAGGTGCTCGGCATCAAGCCCACGACCCCTGGTTTCAGAACTTTTGATATTGTTCCCCATCTCGGCCGGTCTCTCACCAGTGTTTCGGGCAAGACCCCGACCCCTCATGGCGAGATCAGTGCGAGTTTTGACGTTGCCACCGGCAGATGCAAGGTGACCGTTCCCGCCGGCACGGTCGGCAGGATCGGGATTCCGAAGGTGGAGAAAACCATCACGTCTATTTCGATCAACGGAACAAAGGCATGGGACGGCACCTTCCATCCAATAACAGGTATCGGCAGCGCCAGCCAGGATTCCGAATTTGTCTATTTCGCCGCTGTGCAACCGGGGAGCTACACCATGGAGGTGTCATACAGCGGGAACACGCCCGCGTATGATGAGCCGCCAGAGACCTATGCGGCGCAGTCGTTAAAACAAGATAAAACGACCGGCGGGGATTGGGGCGGTGTGTATGGCAAGGACGGGCATGTCCTTTGCAACTACAACGGCGAGGGCCGTGATGAAAAGGCTCTGCCTTCGTATGTAAAGTCGGTTGAATATTACAGGGCTTTCCCAAAGAGCGGAGTGCCTGATCCGCAGATGTGGGCGACAGGGACATCAGAGCAAAGGGCGCTGGCTCCAGATAAGAGTAACGGTTCCAGTCGCAAAGCCGCAGGCTACTCCAACAGCGACCAGACGATGTCCGTGACCATTGGTATTGACGGGGAAAGGGAGTACCAGGTGGCATTGTATTTTGTGGACTGGAGCAGGAAGGGATGCCGCCAGGCGGTTGAGATGATGGACGCCGGAACTCTCAAACAGGTTGCGCCGGTAAAAATTGTGGACGATTTCTCGGGTGGTGCATACCTTGTTTATAAATACACAAAATCGGTGAAGTTCAGGATCAACAAAGTGCGCGGAGACATTCTCTCATTGAGCGGCATCTTTTTTGATCCGGCGCCGGCGCAGGCCATGACAAATGTGTTCGAGCCTGCCACCGATCCCATCAAAGCCTTTTGTATTGATTTCAACTGGGGAGAGGGCGGCCCGAACAGCTTTGCCAAGCCCGGGCTGTGGGCCGATGCGTCGCCGGAGGAGCACATCGCCTGGTACGCCGGGCTGGGCTGCAACGTCATCCAAACCTTCGCCGTTTCCTGTAACGGTTATGCCTGGTACAAAGGGGGTAAAGTGCCCCCACAGCCCGGCTTGAAACACGACTTCCTGACCGAGATGGTGAAGCTGGCCCACCCACGAAACATGCGGGTGATGGGCTACTTCTGTGTGGGGGCCAACACGCTCTGGGGGCAGACCCACACCAACCTCAGCTACGGCGCGCCGAGCATTCCTCACATCCCATTCACCACCGAATACCTCGACTACCTCTGCGCTTCGATTGAGGAAGCCCTCCGTCTGACCGGCATGGACGGATTCATGATTGATTGGGTGTGGAACCCAGGCGAAGTGGATGGCAAACCGCTGCGCTGGATGGAGTGCGAACAGCTCATGTATAGGGAACTGTTTGGCGAGGTTTTTCCCGGCAAGGACAAGATTACACGGGAGCGTGACCTGGAATTCCGGCGGCGCGCCATTGACCGCTGCTGGGAGCGCATCCATGCCGCCGCCAAACGCGCCAAGCCCGACGCCGTCATCTGGCTGAGCTGCGGCAACGTGAACGACCCGGTGGTGGTGAATTCCAAGCTGTTCAAGGGAGTGGACTGGCTGATGAACGAGGCCACGGATCCAAAGTCACTGGAGCAGGTTGCCGCGATGAAAGGACCGCATACCCGCCTGATGCAATGCGTGGTGGGCTGGGGGGATGCGCATGACGCCCGGCGGATTCTGTCTGGAGATGCGGCCCGGCACCTCGGCATCTACGGCTTTGCCAAGCCGGGACGCAACTCGCTGCCGCTGCCGGTGGCGGAGTACCGCGGACGTTCCATCATCTCCTTCCAGGGCAACGACCGCAACATTGCCGTGCTGGCGCGTTTCTTCACCGACGCGACCCTGGAAGTGGTGGTGTCCCAGGAGGCCGACGGGAGCATGAAACTCGTCCCGGGAACAGCCTGTCCATCCCGAGAATCCCATCCGGCAACGCAAGCGGTGAGTTCTTGGGTCTGCCAGTGCGGTGATGGCGACTTCCGTGGCTGATCCGAGCCAGCACATAGCCTCCGGAATGGCCAGAAGTGCGCGGAATACTTGCTTGGGCGCAGAACGCTCCTGCCCCCCCACCGCTCCGGCTTCCTACGAAGTCAGGCTGCTCGCGTATAGCAATGGTGCAGCCCGCCCAGATACGCCTTGGCCACAACCTTGCCCTGGTCCGGCGGGCAGACGGGCCGCGGAATCGGCGAATTGCTGTCGCCGGGCGGGTTAAAACCGGCCAGTAGTGGGCGGGTCAAAACCGGCCAGTA
>CAYOBS010000047.1:0-3002 GCA_964402305.1 uncultured Planctomycetaceae bacterium
GGCTACCGGCTACCGGCTACCGGCTACCGGCTACCGGCTACCGGCTACCGGCTCCTGGCTCCTGGCTACTGACTACTACTTCCGCGGCGCGGCCCAGGCGACGGCGTTGGCCATGATCTTGCGGATGCTCTTGTCGGCGAAGACCGGGTTGGTCTCGTGTCCGGCCTGGAAGTAGAACATCCGGCCCTTGCCAATGGTCCAGGCGAAGCCGACCTGGCTGGTGTCGGTCTTGCCGTCCTTGAGCGCCGCGGTGCCGCCGAAGACCACCGAGTCCGGCTTGGGCACGGCGTAGGGGTCGCTGTATCGCTCGTGGTGGTCGATGGTGAAGTCCTCAACGCCCTTGGCGATGGGGTGGGTCTTGTCGAGCACCTTAATCGCCAGCGTCAGTGAGTCGCCCTTGTAGGCGCCCCACGAGCACGGCGTGTCCATCAGGGCCTTGTTGGGCTTGGCGAAGTGCGACGAGTGCAGCGAGATGAAGCCCATGCCGTCTTCCTTTACGCGCTTGACGATCTTGGCCACCAACTCGTCCTTGACCTGAGCGTGGCGCTTATGGCCCCACCACATCAGAACGTCGCAACGGTTCAGCAATTCATCCGGCAGGCCCTGGTCAGCCTGCTCGATGTTCGCCGTCACGACCTCCCAGCCGGGCAGGCTGGCAAGCCCTTCGGCAATCGAGCCGTTGATGTCTTTGGGGTAGATGTTCTTCGGGGCCGTGCATTCAGACCAGACGACCACCACCTTCTTTCCGCCGGCAGGGGCAGGCTTGGCCTCCTGTGCCCGCGCCATCGCCGACAGCGCCAATCCGCCCGCCGCGGCCGCGGCGCCAACCTGGAAAAACTCCCGTCTCGATACAGGCTTGTTCATGTCCGTTTCCTCTTCTTGAAGTATTTGGTTTCGGTTACCTTGTCGAACTCGTAGAGTGTGCCATCATAGCCGAAATAGTGATCGGTAGCCAGTAGTCAGAAGTCGGAAGTCAGAAGTCGGAAGTCAGAAGTCGGAAGTCGGAAGTCAGAAGTCGGAAGGCGGAAGGTGGAAGTCGGAAGTCGGAAGTCGGAAGTCGGAAGTCAGAAGTCGGAAGGCGGAAGGCGGAAGGCGGAAGTCGGAAGTCGGAAGGCGGAAGGCGGAAGTCGGAAGTCGGAAGTCAGAAGTCGGAAGGCGGAAGGCGGAAGTCGGAAGTCAGAAGTCGGAAGGCGGAAGTCGGAAGGCGGAAGTCGGAAGGCGGAAGTCAGAAGGCGGAAGTCAGAAGGCGGAAGTCGGAAGGCGGAAGGCGGAAGGCGGAAGTCAGAGGTAACTCCTCGATTCCTTCTTCACGTCAGCATTGAGCCTGAAGGCGGAAGCGGGCCAGGATGTCGCGGAGCTCTTTACTTCAGCATTCCGCATTTCGCATTCCGCATTGCCCCTCTCCCCTCACGCCTTTGGCAGGATTCTCGGCGGCTTTTCGCCGGCGGCGGCCATTCGGCGCAGGAGGGTTTCCCGCAGTTCGGCGCGGATTTTTTCGTGGTCGGTGCTGCCGGCGAGGTTGTTTCGCTGGTGCGGGTCCGCCTGGAGGTCGTACAGGAACGCCTCGTGGTAGATGTCGCTGTCGCAGGTGCCGTGGCGTGCCTTGCCCTTGGGGGCCTCGACGCAGTAGGTCCAGCGTTTGGTTCTCACGGCCCGGCCGCAGGCGCTCTCGCTGATCTGCACGAAGACTTCCTTGGGCCAGTCCTTCGCCGAGCCGTCGACGAGCCCTTGCAGGGGCCGTCCGGCGAAGTAGTCCGGCAGGTTGGCGCCGCCGGCGGTCAGGACGGTGGGCGTAACGTCGAGGAGGCTGACGAGCTCGTTGACGACCTTTCCGCCGGCGAATCCCGGCCCGGCGGCTATCAGCGGCGTTCGGATCGAGTTGTCGTGGCAGGAGCGCTTGTACTCGCCGTTTCGCGTCTTGAAGTGGCAGGCGTGGTCGGTGGTGTAGATGACAAGCGTGCTCTCGGCCAGGCCGAGTTTGGCGAGCTCGTCGCGGATTCGCCCGACGTTGGCGTCGAGGCTGTTGCAGCAGCCGAGGTAGTCGGGCATCTCAGCCTTCCAGTCGCCCTTGGTGCCTTCGAGGTCGCCGGGCAGCCGATAGTCGCGGAACTTTTCCTTCGAGCCGTGAGGGCCCTCGAAGTGGTCATGGTCGTTCTGGTGGTGCGACTCGATGTAGGAGACGAAGAGGAAGAACGGCCTGCCCCCGGCCGGGGGGGCCTTGCGGGTGCGAAGGTACTCGATCACCCAGTCGGTCTGTGCATCGACGCGGTACCGTCCTTCGGGGAAGTCGCGTTTGTTGCCGTCGCCGTCGAACATGTGCCCGTCGTAGCCGTGGCTGGTGAACTCCAGCACGTCCGAGGCCAGCCAGAAGTCCTTGTATCCGCCGCGGCGCTCAGGCGGGACGGGCTTGGCGCGGCAGTTGAAGGGCTCGACGTCCGGGTAGGTTCTGCCGTCGGACGCCAGATGCCACTTGCCGATGTAGCCCACGTCGTAGCCGGCGGCAGAGAGAAGATGGGCCATGGTCTTCTCGCGCCGCGGCAGCGAGATGTCGTTCATGAAGCAGGTTGTCCGCGTGGCATACTTGCCGGTCTGAAGGGCCGCGCGGGCCGGGCCGCAGACCGGCTGGCACGTGAAGCAGTGGTGGAACCGCACGCCGTCGGCGGCCAAGCGGTCGAGGTTTGGCGTCAGGCCCGGGAAGATCGGCTCGCCGTAGCAGTCGATGGTGTCGTGCCGCTGCTGATCGCTGAACAGAAACAGCACGTTGGGCCTGCGGGCCGGGGCGGCTGACCCATAGGCTCCGGGTGAGATTCGGGGCAATGCGACGGCTGCTGCTGCAAGCCCGGAGGCCTTGATGAAATCGCGCCTGTTCATGGTTGTCCTCGTCGTCTTCCCCGCTCGCTGAAGCGGGCAGGCCTCGCTTCGCGGACTTCCGACTTCCGACTTCTGACTTTCGACTTCTGCCTTTCGACTTCTGCCTTTCGACTTCTGCCTTTCGACTTCTG
>CAYOBS010000047.1:3102-14668 GCA_964402305.1 uncultured Planctomycetaceae bacterium
CCTTTCGACTTCTGCCTTTCGACTTCTGCCTTTCGACTTCTGCCTTCCGACTTCTACCTTCCGACTTCTGCCTTCTGCCTTCAGAATTCCGCCACTTCTATGTTGACGATCTCGTACTGGGCCTCGTCGCCTTCGAGTCGCAGCGCCGCGGTTTCGCCGACGGCCTTGCCCAGCAGGGACTGGGCCATCGCGGTCTGGTAGCTGTAGCGGCGGCGGGGCAGGTCGGTGTCCCACGGGCCGAGGATGGACACGTCGATTGTGCCGGCGGACGATGTCCGCCGCAGCGCGACCTTCGTGCCGATGTTGACTATGTCGATCGACACCTCCTCCGGGTGCATCACGCGGGCCTTGGTCAGGTCGTCCTGAACCTTGGCCTGGCGGCCCTGGAGCTTGGTCCGCTCCTCGATGGCGTACTTCCACTCGCTGTTCTCGCTGAGGTCGCCCAGCGAGGCTGCCTCGCCGATGGCCCGGCTGTTGGCTGGAATCTGGTTCTCGATGATGTTCTTGAGCTCCGCCTCCTGGCTCCGCAGCCCGGCCAGCGTGGTGTAAAGCGTGGTCTCGTCCAGCCACGGCTCGACTCGCTTCCTGGCGAACAGGCCGTAGAAGCTCTCCTTGAGAATCTGCATCATGTCGTCGCGGAGGCTCTCTGCCAGACCGTCGGTCCGCTCGATGCGGCTCTTGATGATGCTGGCCATCGCCTCGTCCATCAGGGAGACGACCTGGCGAAAGCCCGCCATGTCCCGCGCGCCGATGGCGTTGCGGATGCGGCGTTGAAGCTCTTTGCGGTCGGACGACTCGGCCAGGTGAATGTCGATATCCAGATCGTGCAGCGTTTTTAGCAGCTTGGATAATATCTCCAGCTTGGTTGCCCCGCCGGGCACGGCCTCGGCCAGGCAGGACCACAGCCAGAGGATCAGTTCGAGGTTGCCCAGCGGGTCGGCCAGGGCCTTGGAGGCCGCGCTGGCGAGAGCCTGCCGGCGTCCGGCCTTGCGGAGCAGTTCAGCCAGGGCGTCGAGTTGGCGTACCGGCGCGACCATCAGCAGCCGTTCCAGCAGGTCGGGGCCATCGGGCAGTTCGCTCATGGCGGTCATGGCGGCCAGCCAGAGCGAGTCGTCCTCCAGTGCCGAGATGACCTTTACCGCGTCGGCGGTCGCGGCCAGGACTTCCCTGGGCGACGGGCAGGGTTTTACGGGCGCGGCGAGCCCGAGGTCCATGGCTACCGCGACGCCCAGGCTGGCCGTCAGGGCGTCGGTCGGTCGGGCCCTCTGGTAACTGCCGGCCTGCTCGGCAAGGGTGTTGACCATCGCGGCGGCAAAGGCGGCGTCGATGCCCGGCTCGCGATGCCTGGCCTCGCGGGCGTAGCGGCGAATCAGTTCCAGCGTCTCCAGCGGCGTCTTGGCTGATTCGATCTCCCGCGACATCTCCTCCTCCAGCGTAAGCCCGTGCGGGTGGTAGACGAGGTAGATCGGGTTTCGCCCCTCGACGGTGAGCTTCTCGCACCTCTTGGCGGCGGCGCGGGCCTTGTTCCACCAGCCGGACCATTTGTCGGCCGGGATATACTTGGGCACCAGCATTTCCTTGAGTTCACCCGCGTCTATGCGTCCCTCGTGGGCCTGGCAGACGCCGATGAGCACGGTCGCGGGGTCGTCGAAGAACATCTCGCCGAGCCTGGCGGGGTCCCGCTTTGACAGCACGCGGAAGTCGGTGTCGCCGATGACCTCGAACTCGTCGGCCAGGCTTCGCGCGTCGAGTGTCATCTGGCCGTCGGCGAGGTTCTCAAGCTCGTACTCGCCAAGGACGGCGTCGAACCGCCTGACCTGCGCCACCTGGTTTCGGAAGCGGTTGGAGACGTAGCTGCCGTCGGTGAGCATCAGGCAGAGGTCCAGGGTTGCAAATGCCCGCCGGGGAGTCTGGGCGTT
The DNA here is from genome assembly GCA_964402305.1 of uncultured Planctomycetaceae bacterium. Classification (GTDB taxonomy): domain Bacteria; phylum Planctomycetota; class Phycisphaerae; order SM23-33; family SM23-33; genus JAUWQU01. The sequence continues at coordinate 5,022 of CAYOBS010000047.1, forward strand.
GTTGATCTCCGAGGCCTTGACCAGCCCGTCGAAGTGCGGGTGCGAACTGAACATCTCGCGGTAGAGCTCGAGGGCCTGCTGACGCAGGTCGCCGCTCACGGGCACGGCCAGGGCCATGACTTTTGCCAACTCGAGCCGCTGGGCGAGCGTGTCCAAGCCCCTGCGCTCTTCCAGCAGTGCCCAGCCCAGCGTGTCGGCCAGGTCGTCCTTTTTCGCCTCGACAAGGGCCGCGAAAACCTCGCCTGCCCGCTTGGCGCTGATGCCGCCATCGGATTCCGCGGCGGCCATCCAGGCCTTTTCGACCTCGTCGATCTGCCCGGCCGATATCCACTCTTTGATCTGATTGACGTCCATAATCCCGGCATTGTCGCATCCCGGCCCGGCAGTGTCCATACGAAGTTAATCCTGGCGATCTAACGCCGGCTGATGAGGTCCGCGAAGCGGACCGAATCGGCCGGTAACCCGGCTCGAAACCTCCGCCCCTTATTTCTCCCGGTATCTTCCCCTCCCGATTTGCCCGCCTGCCAAACGAATCTTAGCTTCCCATTGTAGTTGGCTGTTCGAGAAGTCAATCGCTCGGCGCCGGCTGCGATGAATCAATGCGGGCTTGCGGCGTCCGGGAAGGCATCGTGCCACCCGGAGCCGCCAAGCCGCAAGGAAACGAACCGTGCCGCCCCGGCGGCACAGGGTCCAAAGGAGACTCGAAAATGAAACTCGCAAACACAATCGTCCTCGCCGTTGTCCTCTCGCTGTGCCTGACCGCCTCGATAGCTTCCGCCGACATGATGACCTTCACAGGCACGGTCCTGACAGAATCGGTCAAGTTCCACTGCCCTGGCCTGCTGGCCGACGGCTTGACCGTCCATGCCGGGCTTCTCGGGATCAACTACCAGAACCGCGCCTTCAATGCCTACTGCGTCGACGCCGACCAGTACGCCGGCACCGGCGTCATGACAGAGCGGGACGTCGACGTCCTGCGCAACGGTTCGTATGTCGCCTATCTCTACGAGAGGTACATCGGCTCAGCCACCACGGCCAGGCAGGCCGCCGCTCTGGGCGTCGCTATCTGGGAAGTGCTCTACGAGAATAACGGCACCGTTTTCAACGCATCGAGCGGAAAGTTCTACATCACCAACAACTCCGACGTCGCCGCGGCCGCCAACGTCATGCTGACCGGCATGCTGACCGGCATGCCCGCCAACTATCAGCCGGTGATGGACCTGACGGTCCTTCAATCGGCGTCCAAGCAGGATATGCTCATCGGCGGGCTCAACAATGCGGTGCCCGAGCCTGCCACCGTCGCCATGCTGCTGCTGGGCGCCCCGCTGATGCTCAAGGCCTCCCGCCGCCGCAAGCTCGCCGCCTGAAGGGATTGACCGCGGGCATAACGCGGGCTTTGCCCGCAACCCGATTGCGGATTGCGTCCCGGCGCGCCGGGAGCGGATTTCCTTCTTCCGTGCCGTGGGAATCGAGACGCCGGCTGCGACGGACACGAATCGAACGCCCCGGATTCCTTGTCTCTTATCCTGTGCCTTCTTGCTTGAGATTGCCTGACATCTTGCCTGCGACTTCGGGCGGCCGCTTCCGGGCCGCCCGTTGTCATCTGGAAAAGAGTCGCCGAAACGGCGAGACATTTAGACCAAGCAACGTCACTAATTTCCCATTCCGCAATCCGCAATCCGCGATCCGCAATCCGCAATCCGCAATCCGAAATTGCCCCCTTTCATTCTTCCGGGAAGATCATCGCTTCGGCGAATTCCGTCTGGAAATCCGGATCGCGGGAAAGCTCGACGTGGCGGGCCTGGCGGGCGAGGTCTTCGCCCCGCGTGCGGGCGTTGGTGCTGACAAGGGCCCACTTGGCCCCGGCCAGCGAGGTGTTGCCGACGTGGTGGATCAGCCGATGGTCGATGCCCGGCGGGAGCAGGCCGATGCGCTGGGCGTTGTTGCGGCGGATGAAACTGCCGAACCCGCCGGCGATCAGCACGCGCTTGAGCCCGCCGACGCAAAGCCCCGCCTGCTTGAGCAGAACCGTGATCCCCGCGCGGATCGCGCCGGCGGCAAGCTGAAGCTCGCGGATGTCCTTCTGTCGCAGCACCACGCCCGACGAGCCGCCCGTCGGGGCAACCAGGACGAACGCGGGCTGCCCGCCGTCAAGGATGACGCGCCGCCGGAGTTTTTCGCAAATGCAAACGCCCGCCGGCAATTCATCCGGCGGCAGCATCCGCCCGGCGGAGTTGACCAGGCCGCTTCGCAGCAGCTCTGCCGTAAGGTCCACCAGGCCGCTGCAGCACAGGCCGGCCGGCTCGACGTGCCCGATGACGCTGAAAAGCACATCGTCCTCGAAGATGACCTTTTCGATCGCCCCGGCCATCGCCCGCATGCCGCAGGAAATCCGCGCGCCCTCGAACGCGGGACCCGCCGCCGTCGACGCGGCCCACAACTTGCCCTCGGCCGCCAGCACGATCTCGCCGTTGGTGCCGATGTCGATCATCAACTCCGGGTCGTGGCCCTCCAGCAGCCGCGTCGAGACCATGCCCGCGACCGTGTCGCCGCCGACGAACCCGCCGATTACCGGAAAGACCACCGCCCTTCCGCGCGGATGGATCGCGATACCCAGTTCCGCCGCCGGCACGTTCAGGCCGCGCCCGCAGGCCGGCACGAACGGCACACAGCCGAGCTGCGACGGGTCGATGCCGCACAGCAGGTGCTGCATCGTCGTGTTGCCCGCGAAGGTGATCTCGTAGATTTCCCGGCGACCCACGCCCGCCTGCTCGCAGAGCCGGCCCAGGATCGCCTCGACGGTTTGGATTATCTCCGCGCGCAGGGCCTCAAGCCCGGCCGGGGCGCTGCCGAGCTTGATCCGGCTGAGCACATCGTCGCCGAATCGCACCTGCGAGTTCATTGCCGAGTCGATCGCCACCTCCTGCCCGCTGATGAGGTCCAGCAGCGCCCCGACGACGGTGGTCGTGCCGATGTCGAAGGCCGCGCCGTGGCACCGCCCCGTCGTGTCGCCCGGCTCGAAGTCGATGAGCTGGTGGTCGGTCAGCACGGCCGTGCCCGCGAAGCCGCCTTCGCGCAGGCGCCGCCCGATCTGGCGGATGACGCCCAGGGCCGCCTCGAACGGCCCCAGCGCGGCCTGGAGGCGAAGCAGGTCCGGCGCGTCGCTGTCCAGGCTGGGCACGGGCAGTTGGACGTACTGCTTTCGCACGGCGGGCAGAACCTCACCGGCGCTGCCGGTCCGGGCGTCCTGGAGGATCTGGTGCTTGCCGGCGAACAGCGAGCTATCGGGCACCTCGACGATGCATTCGCCGCATACGCCGGACTGGCAGGCAAGGCGCCAACCGTCGGCAAGCTCGGCCTCGGTCAGCAGGCGCGCTTCCTCGGCGGTGGGGGGGCTGATGCTGCCGCGGATCCGCACGCGGCACTTGCCGCACGTCGCGGCCCCGCCGCACGGAGTGTCGATGGTCAGCCCGCCAAGCCCCGCGGCCTCGACGACCTTCGTGCCCGTCAAGACAAACACCGCCCGCCCATGCGGCTCAAATGTCACTCGCGACTGATGATCCATGCGGCCTCCGGACAATGTTCAATGCCGAATGCTCAATGCCATATGCCGAAAAGGGGTCAGGAACCTTTTCCGGCCGTTGTTGGACCACAGGCGCTTTCACAGTGTTTCCTTACCTGCTTGTCCCGCGGGGTGGACCGGAAAAGGTTCCTGACCATCTTTTCCTCAAGGGCCATTCCGGGCCGCGGCCCGATTTTGGGCTGGGCCTACTGCTCGAACTCCGCCCCCGGCGCGGTCATGTCAACCACGCTTTGGGCGACATGCACGTACTGCATGCGGCACTCGTAGAGGCCCTGGTCGAGAAGGCGTTTCTCATCCTCGGTGAGGTTGCCCTTGGTCTTCTGCTCGATGACGGCAAGCGTGTCGATGTGATACTTGGCCAGGTCGAGGTCAACGTAGCGCCGCTTGGTGCGGGGGTCTTCCATGCCGCCAAGGGCCATGAAAACCTGTGTTACAACCGAGTTGACGTGCGTGGCGAAGCTCGCCGGCGGCAGTTGCCGCGCCTGGCCCGCCTTGGCGGCTGCGGCCTCGCGAGTGGGCGCCCCGGCTCCGGAGCCGGCGGGCTGAGCCTGCGCCGCCCCGACCGCCGCGCCGCCTGGCGCCTGCCCGGCGGCCGCGGCGCCTGCCTGCGCCATTGTGGCCGCCTGCTTTTTCTGCTCGGCCTCCCTTGCGAGCCGCTCCTTCTCGGCCCTGGCCTGGGCCTTCCAGTCGTCGTCGATCACGATCTTGGGTTTCTGCGGTTCGCCCGGCGCCTGTTCGTTCTCGGCCATGTCATGCCTCGCAAAGAAGGAATCTCAAATTCGGAATTTCAAATACCAAATGCTCGTTGATCCAACGCCGTAAGGATAAGCCACCGCGTCGCCGCTTTCAAGCCGCCGGGAAAAAGAAGACGGAAGAAGATTTACCGCAGAGGCACAGAGCCTGCCTGCCGGTAGGCAGGGCACGGAGATTGGAAGAAGAAGTAACGTCGCGAAGTCGGGTGCCGCCTGGTTCCTGCCTACCGGCAGGCAGGTGCGGAGTCCCGGCAGGCGACGGGCCTCGTTCTCGTCCTCGTCCTCGGTTTTTGCCTGTTTCGGGGTGAGTTGAAGGCTCATGTGCCTACGCGGTAAACCCGCCGTTGCCGGATGGCGAGGCGGGAATGATTCTTCGGGAGTTCGCCGTCGAGGCTGTCATTCAGCGGGGCTGGCTTACTTGTATTTCAGCGGATACCCGGCCGGGTTGTTCAGTGAGTCGATGCAGAGGTCGACGTCGAGCACCGGCCAGTGGAGGTGATTGCCGTCCAAAAGCTCGACGTTGAGGATTTCGCCCACGCGAGCATCCCGGAACCACGGGTACTCCTCGTACGGCAGGAAGTACTCCGCCCCGACGGCCAGCAGCCAGATCCCCTGCCCGTCGATCTGCGTGACCTCAGCCTCGGAAGTGCTCGCGCCATGCTGCGATGATGTCATCTCTATGCTCCTGAACCGCTTCCAGCACCGCGGCCGCCTGCTTCGGCGAAAGCCCATGGCTGGCTGCAATCGCTATTTCTGGTTCCAGCCAGACCTTCGCTTGCCCATCACCACTGCGCACATGAACGTGAACGCGAGTTTCTTCCCGCGAAAAGAAAAAGAACCGGTATCCACGCCACCAAAAGACAGTGGGGCTCATACGTGAATCATACCGCGACCCTGTCGCCGCTTTCAAGCCGCAGGTTATCGCCGCAATGGATTTGGGCCGGCCTATTGGTATTTCAGCGGATAGCGGGCCTGGTTGCCGGCGGCCTGCCCGCGGGCCAGAGGGCATCCAGGGACTTGCGGCAGAACTCGGCTTCGTCGGTCAGGCCGGCCTTGCGGCAGAAGTCCGCAAGGTTGCGGAACCTCCGGGCCGGGTCGTAGCCGGCCGCCCAGCACACCTTGGCCGTGCATTGCGGGCACAGCCACATCGGGCCCCGGTCCGCCTCCGGCAGACTGTTGCTGCCGCACATGTTGCACTGCCAGGCCGTGCAGTGCATGATCGAGAACATGTGGCCCGTCTCGTGACTGGCGGTCTGCAATGTCCGCCGCAGGCAGAGCCGGAAGGCATGCTCGCTCTCGTTGGGATCGCCGAAGCGGGATAGCGACCAGATCCCCACTCGGTCCTGGAGCGACGCCTGCCCGAAGACGAAGTTCCACCCCTCGCCGGCCCAGAGGTCGCAGGCCGTAAGGGCGATGCTTGCTGCCGCGTCGGGCCGCAGGCGCGGCTTGAGCACCTTGTCCAACACGTAGGTCGAGAGGATCTGCTCGCCGCCCAGGCCCGGACGCGCGCGCCGGGCACTGGCCGGAACCAGCGTGCCGGGCAGGTCGTCGCCCTCGCGGCAGGTCAGGCCGAAGTAGCAGGCTAGGTACTCCCGCGTCAGGTCGACGATCTTCCGCTGCTTCGCCGTCAGCGGCCCAAGCGCCTGCACGTAAAGCACGCTCCGCGGGCCCCGCGGCGTCGAGGGGCGGCACCCGAGATACTCGTCGAACGTCTGCCCGGGCTCCTTGTGCTGCTCCAGCCAGTCTCCGGGCCGGGGCTTCTCGAGCGGCTTGTGCAGCGGCGTGAGCTTGAGAATCGCCTGCCGCAATTCCGGGATCATCGCGTTGGGCTCCCTGGCCTTGGAGGCCCCCGCCGGCCGGGTCTCCACAAGTTGTGTCCGCACCGCCCGTGCCTGGCCGGGCGCAACGGCCGGCATCAGGACCATCAACGCTGCGGCCAGCAGCGCCCCGCAGGACGGCAGCCATATCCGCTGGCCGTCGATCTGCGTGACCTCAACCTCTACTTGACTCATGGCTTAATGATAACACGCGAGCCGGTCCCGGTCCAAGGGATGGGCCGCCCTTACAAGAGATTGCGCCCTGCCCGTCAACCTCGCCGTCGCCCCGTTGGGGCTCTGGATTCTATTGGATCGGTTCCGGGGGTTCACGGGTACGCTCACCGCCCGGCTGATGCGCCATCGGCCCGTCGGGCCTGAGACCAGCGCGCGGGTTCGTGCGGGCCGGCCTTTAGGACCTCGTGCGATGAGAGGGTAAGCAGCCCCGTTCACGGGGCCTGCCTGCCGGCAGGCAGGCTTTGCCCCGCCATTGGCGGGGTATAGACCAGGCCTTTGAGGCCTGGGTGTCCGGGGCAGAATGAATTGTCTTTTCGTTTCTTCCCTTTAGCACGCTTTCAGCGCGCTTACCTGGGGCGCGGCCGCCTTCAGGCTAAAGCCGCCTAAAGCGCGCTGAAAGCGTGCTAAGCAGAAACAGCAGGACTGTCCCCGACGCCCCAGGGCTAAAAGCCCTGGTCTATACCCGCCTTCGCTTGCGCTTCGGCGGGCAAAGCCCCGTAAACGGGGCTGAAGACAAAGGTACACTCAGTGCACTTCTTCCCGCTTCCTATCTGCTAACTACTACTTCCTTTGTTCTCTTTCCCTCCGGGTCCTCTGCGCCCTCTGCGTGAGATATTCTTCTCTTGGCTCCCTGCCTCACACCTTCGCAGGCTGGTCGGGCACTGGGGCGGCGGCGGGGTTCTTGTCGCCGGCGCCGGCGGGGGCCTTGGCGGCTGTTCGTTTCAGTGCCGCGGCGACGAGGCCCGTGAACATTGGTTGCGGGCGCAGTGGCCGGCTGGTCAGTTCCGGGTGGAACTGCCCGGCGAGGAAGTACGGATGCACGTCGCGGGGCAGTTCGAGGACCTGCATGATCGGATGGACCGGGTGCTTTCCGGAGAAGATCAGCCCGCCCTTTTCCAGTGCCTCGACGTATCGGGGGTCAACCTCGAAGCGGTGGCGGAAGCGCTGGCGGATTACACATGCGCCCTTGAACAGTTCGGCCACAAGCGTGCCTGGCGTCAGCTCCACATCCTGCCCGCCGAGGCGCATGTTGCCGCCGAGGCCCTCGATCTTCTTCTGCTCGGGCAGGATCGAGATTACCGGATCCTTGCAGTCCGGATTTATCTCCGTGCTGTCGGCCTCGGGCAGGTTGCAGACGTTGCGGGCGAACTCGATGACCGCCATCTGGAAGCCCAGGCATATGCCAAGGTACGGCAGGCTGTGCCGGCGGGCGTACTTGACGCACGCGATCTTCCCGGCCGTGCCGCGAACGCCGAACCCGCCGGGCACGATTATGCCGTCGCAGGCGGCCAGGGTTTGCGCGACGTTCTCGTCCGTCACGTCGGTGGTGTCGATCCAGTCTATCTCGACGTTGCAGTCGTTTGCGGCCCCGGCGTGTTCGAGGGCCTTGAGGATGCTGGCGTAGCTGTCGCGAAGGGCGGTGTACTTTCCGGTTATGCCGATGCGGACGGTCCGAGTGGAGCCGCCGATCCGCGAGGTGAATCGCTGCCACTCGACGGCCGCCCTGGCGTCGCGCGCGGAGTTGACCTTGCCGCCGAGTTTGAGAAGCTGGACGACCTCGCTGTCCAGGCCAGCCTCGCGCATCACGTCCGGCAGCAGGTAGATGCTGGACAGGTCGTGCATGGAGAACACGCGGCGGACGGGCACGTTGGTGTAGATGGAGATCTTCTGGCGCACCTTCATGCCGACGGGCGACTCGGCCCGGCAGGCGATGATGTGCGGATGGATGCCGAACTCCATCAGGCGCTTTATGCCGAGTTGTGCGGCCTTGGACTTCTGCTCGCCAAGGGTAGGCGGGCGGAGGATGTACGTCAGTGCGACGAATATCACCGAGCCTTCGCCTTCCTCATAGCTCAGTTCGCGGAGGGCCTCGATGTAGAAGGCGTTCTCGATGTCGCCGACGGTCCCGCCGACCTCGACGAAGACGACGTCGGCCTCGGTGCTTACGGCCAACTCGCGGAGGCGGCTCTTCACCTCGCCGGTCACGTGGGGGATCATCTGCACGTCGCGCCCGAGGTAGCTGCCGGCGCGTTCCTTGTCCAGCACGCTGCGGTAGATCTGCCCGCTGGTGGTGAAGTTGGCCCGCGAGAGGTCCTGGTCGAGCATTCGCTCGTAGGTGCCCAGGTCCATGTCGGTCTCCATGCCGTCGTCGAGCACGAAGACCTCGCCGTGGCGGAAGGGGTTCAGCGTGCCCGAATCGATGTTCAGGTAGCCTTCCAGCTTGATAGGCGAGACCTTGAGCCCCTTGTCCTTGAGCAGCTTGGCAAGGGAGGATGAGAAGATCCCCTTGCCCAGGCCGCTGATGACGGTGCCGAGCACCACAACGTACCTGGTGCCGCCCACGCGGTAGCCCTGGGGAAGGGGCGTGTAGAACTCTGTGTCGTCGGTGCGGTCCTTGACGGAACGCAGCAAATCCATGGCGTCGCTCATGGACACTTACAGTACAAACAACGTCAGGCTCAACGCAAGCCCGCCGCGAGAAATTCGCCGCGGATTCTGCCGCGAGAAGAAAAATGAAGGCCCGAGGCATGGCTATTACACGCAACCCGATTGAATCTCGTGCGGCAGCGGCCGGCCTGATGCGAACGCCCAGATCTTGCCTGGGGCGCAAAGAAGAATATGCCCTTACGGGCACACTACGAACGCCAGAGGCACGAGCCAATCGCAGGCGGAGCGCTCGTAGTGACGCCGTCCCCTTGGGGGCAGGAAGGCGTTATGTTTCTTCGTGACGGCGATCGCGTGAGATTCACCCGGGATGCGCATCGGAAGTCAGGGCGCGAGAAGCCCATTGTTATTGTCTTCAGCCCGGCGGCTATCTGTGCCTGCCGGGTCTGGCACTTTCCGAGTCCGAGCCTGCATCTCTGCTTCTGGAGGAACCGGAGTCATCGCTTCTCGACACACTTGACGTGGACGAAGAAGAGGACGGGCCGTATGACCTGGCCGGTGGTGCGCTCACCGCAGGGTTGGACGACTCGCGAGGCGCCGGCGAGAATCGGCTGGGACTCGGGGCGGATCGGCTGAAACTCGGCTCAGCCGAACTCGGGGCAGCCGTTTGCGGCGCGAATCGGCTGGAACTCGGGGCGGATCGGCTGAAACTCGGCTCGCTTGCGCTTGGCGCGGGCGCGCTCGGTGCAGCCGTTCGCGGCGTGAACGTCCTGGGGGTGTACGACGGTGGCGCGGGCGCACTTGGCGCGGGCGCGCTCGGCGCAGCCGTTCGCGGCGTGAACGTCCTGGGGGTGTACGACGGTGGCGCGGGCGCAC
>CAYOBS010000047.1:14768-15772 GCA_964402305.1 uncultured Planctomycetaceae bacterium
TCGGCGCGGGCGCGCTCGGCGCAGCCGTTCGCGGCGTGAACGTCCTGGGGGTGTAGTATGACCTCGGCTCACTTGCACTCGGCGCGGGCTCACTCGGGGCAGCCGTTCGCGGCGTGAATGTCCTTGGTGTGTATGACCTCGGCTCGCTTGCGCTTGGCGCGGCCTCGCTTGGCGTAATTGTCCGCGGCGTGAACGTCCTTGGGGTGTATGACCTCAGCTCGCTTGCACTTGGCGCGGGCGCGCTCGGCGCAGCCGTTCGCGGCGCGAATGTCCTTGGTGTGTACGATCGCGACTGGGTCGCACTTGGCGCGGCCTCGCTTGGCGTAATTGTTCGCGGCGCGAACGTCCTGGGGGTGTACGATGGCGGCGCGGTCGCACTCGGCGTAGCGGTCGAATCGTGCGGCCAGGTTGAGCGGGAGAATCTCATCTCCGGTGGCGGGGGGGTGGAAGTAGTCCGAGGCGTTGGGGTGAGCGTCACGCTCGGCGTTTCAGAGACGGTCGGCGTGGTCACGATCCGAGGCGTCAAGCTGTTTGGGGTAAGGCCTCTCGGCGCCAAGGATCGTGGCCCGGCCGTCGCTGAACGGCCCGGGCGGGCGGGCTCGGGCGGCGGCGCCACTTGCGGCTGGAATGTGCTGTGCTGCCGGGTCGGGCCGGCAGGCGCCGGGGCGGAGCCGGAAGCGGCTGGCGTGGCGTTAAACCGCCTGAGCAGGCTGTTCCGCATCTCTTGCTGGCGGGCCGTAACGGCGGCGTCGATATCCGGGGCCGACGAATGCCGCGACACGTCGCCCGCGCCGAACCCATGGTCCGTCCGCGGCCCGGCCGAGGCTGTGCCGGCATGCGAGGCCGCGCCGAATGCCGGCCTGACGACGCCGGCCGGCGGGCTTTCAGCAGTGCCGCCGGGGCCAACATTGCGGCCCCTCAGCATGTTCATGTACGCATCTCGCCGCTGCTGGAGCTGGTTCTGGGCAGTCGCGCCGGTCATGCCACTCGGCGAGGCGCTCAAT
>CAYOBS010000048.1:0-6349 GCA_964402305.1 uncultured Planctomycetaceae bacterium
GCGTGCAGGGCCTGGCGGATTATCAGCGGCCCCTCGGCCACGTCGTGCCGGCCTTCGAGCTGGCTCATGTACAGCGGGCCGCCGCCGTACATGCGGTCGCCGACGATCGCATGGCCAAGAAAACTCATGTGTACGCGGAGCTGGTGCGTGCGCCCGGTCTTGGGGTAAAGCTCCATCACCGAGAAGCTCGCCCGCCCGGCGCCCACTTCGCGCAGGCGTTCCATGACCCTGTACCGCGTGACGGCGTCCTTGCAGGTGCCGGGGTATGGCCTGCCCGTCAGGCGGTGGACGGCGTACTTCTCGCGCAGCTTGGGGTGCCGGCCTATGGGCGCGTCGATGATATCCTCGTTGAGCGGCACGATGCCGTGGACGATGGCGGAGTATGTCTTGCTGACCTTTCGCAGCTCGAACTGTTTGCCCAGCCGCCACAGGGCCAGCTCGCTCTTGGCGATGAGGATTATGCCCGTCGTGTCGCGGTCCAGGCGGTGAACGATGCCCGGCCGGAAGACCTCGCCGCTGGTCGGCAGCGTGCTGATGTCGCGCCAGTTCTGCCGGAAGTAATACGCCAGGCCGTTGACGAGCGTGCCCGTCCAGTTGCCCCGCGACGGGTGGACGATCAGGTTCGCCTGCTTGTTCAGGGCCATCATGTCGTCGTCCTCGTAGATGACGTCCAGGGGGATCGGTTCGGGCGGGATTTCCTTGGGCTTGCAGGTCGGCAGGGCCATGTCGATCACATCGTCGGTGCGGATGGTGTAGCTCGGCTTGACCGTGCGGGTGTTGACGGTGACCATGCCCTCCCTGATGTAGCCCTGGAGAGCGGTGCGGGAGACCTGGCTGCCGATGCGGCTGGCGAGGTACTTGTCGAGCCGGCGGTTGGGCAGCGCGCGGCGGATGCTTATCCGACGGTGGCTGAGGCCATCATCCTCGGCTTCGAGGGTGACCTCGACGGCGTCGAGCCCGTCGGCGCTGGTCTCGACGGCCTGGGCGGCGACATCCGCGCCGGAGTCCTCGGCGGCGGCGGCATCGGCATCATCGACGGCATCGGCGCCAGAGTCGGCATCAGTGTCGTCGGCGTCAGGTTGTTCTTCGAATTGGTTCAAGGGTTATGCAACGCTAAAAACATATCTCGCGCAGAGGGCGCAGAGAACGCAGAGGAAGACAAATAAGGCACATTCTGTTCTCTGCGGCCTCTGCGACCTCTGCGCGAGATCTTTGTTTTTTATGCCCGAAGGCCCGACACAAATTTGCCGCAAAGAAAACGGCGACCGGAAGCGCCGCCGGTTTTGTGACAGCCCGGCCGGGCGATTCCGATCGCCGCCCGCGCCAGCCTGCCCCTGTGGGGCCTGGCGGCCGGCGCACTGCATTTTGTTACCGGGGCATTGCCCCTTGCCCGCTACGCGACGCCCATGAGTTCCTTGCAGACGTCGACGGCGCTGGCGGCGTCCGGGGCGTAGCCGCTGGCGCCGATCTCGTCGGCGAAGCTCTGGGTTACCGGCGCGCCGCCGATGATTGTCTTTACGTTGATGCCCGCGGCCTTGATCGCCTCGATGATGGCGGACATCTGCGGCATGGTGGTCGTCAGCAGGGCGCTCAGCGCGCAGACCTGCGCGCCGCTTTCCTTGCAGGCCTGGACGAACTTCTCGGGCGAGACGTCCGTGCCGCAGTCGACGACCTTAAGCCCGCCGCCGCCAAGCATCATGCCGACGAGGTTCTTGCCGATATCGTGCAGGTCGCCCTTGACCGTGCCGAGAACGACCGTGCCAATGGGCTTGACGCCGGCCGCGGTGAGCTTGGGCTGGAGGACCTCCATGCCGCTCTTCATGGCCCTCGCCGCGATGAGGACCTCGGGGACGTATATCTCGTTACTCTTGAAGCGCCGCCCAACGACGTTCATCCCGGCGATGAGGCCCTGCTCGAGGATGTTCTTCGGCGCCACGCCCTCGGCGATTGCCGCCTGCGTCAGCTTGATCACCGTGTTGCGGTCGCCCTTGATAAGGGCTTCCGCCAACGCTGCCAGGTCTGCCATCCGACTGTCTCCCAATCTGTGGTTTTCGTGCCTGAAACTGGAATACCAATATCACATCAACCGCCCGTTCGCCATGGCCTTCGCGGGCCACAACGCGGCACGGGCATCTTTTAGCATCTCTCAGCATCTTTCAGCATCTTCCAGCATAACTTGCCGGCCAGGTCCAGTCAAATGCATTTGGCCCATGGCCCGCGTTCCGATGGCCGACGGGCTATAGGACCTATGAGACCTATAGGACCTATGTCTTGGCCGGGGCCGTGGCGGGCGCCGTGGCTGGCGCGCTGGCCGGGGCGCTGGCGGGCGCCGTGGCGGGCGCGCTGGCCGGGGCCGTGGCGGGCATTGTCGTGGCCATCACCACCGGCGATTCCAGCATCTTGAGCCATTGCAGGCTGCTCTCAGCCATGATCGTCACCGGCTGGCCAACCAGATCAGGCGAGCTTTTGGCCCGTTGGTACTGCTCGGCCGCCTCGGAGAATTTCCTTTGAGACTCATAGAGCTTGCCCAGCCCGAACTGCGCCTTGGCCACGGCAAGGGTCTGCGCGGGGAAATCGGCGATGGTCTTCTGATACCACTTGCCGGCGGATTCCTCGAGGGCGGCCCGCTCGGAAGGCGTTTTGGCAAGCAGGGCCTTGGTGGCGTAGTCATAGCCAAGCTCGACGCACGCCAGGGCGGCGATGCGGCGGTCGCCGGTCTGGGCGGCAAGGTCCTCGAGCAGTTTGGTCCGCTCCTCCGGCTTGACCGCGGCGCTGCCCGCCCGGTCCCACTCGCCCTGGACGGTGATCGCCTTGGACTCGCTGTGCCTGCTGAGCAGGACGTAGGCGAAGATCAGAACCGCGATTATAAGCGCCCCGGTGGCCAACTGGCTGCCGCGCCGCTTGAGGAACTCCGCGGCCTTGCGGAGTTCGCCGGCCAGCATATTTTCCTGTAACTCATGACGGCGTTTTGATTTCATCTAGCCCTCGAACTCCTGCTGCCGACTCCCGTTGGCGGCACGATCCGCCCACTGGTCCAGACGGCTATTTTAACCCTGGTCGCCCCGAACGGCCCGCCGTCGGACACGCTGATCCGGCAGCGTTCGGTGTCCTTCTCGAAGTCCAGCACTATATCACCTTGCACGAACATATCGGTCACAAGCGTCCAGCGGCTTATCGGCATCTGCCGCTTGTAGAACCGGCCGACGGCGAACTTGTCGGCCCGCCCCTTCAGCGCGTGATCGATGTACCTCGCGCCGGCCGCGCTGAAGTTGCGGCTCTTGTCCTCGTCGAGGTAAAAGCCGATCGGCACCGGCAGGTCCTCAATGGGCGGGCGCCGCATCGCCACCAGTTCCGGAATCGGCCCTACCGCGCTGGGGCCGTCGGTTGACACGCCGGCAGGCTCCGACGATCCGCCGCACCCGGCCAGGGCCGCCGACAAGGCCAACAAAAGCATCGAACATCCATGTCGCCGCATAGCGACCTCCTTGCCGTCATCGGCGTCGCTCCGGGCGCCCCTGGCAGGCCCTCAGCGGCCAGGGGCGGCCGGAACACAGTAAGTTCGGCCCAAAGCCCCTGATTGTCAAGGGCTTTCGGGCGGAGGGCACGGTCTTTTTATCGGCCAGAGCCAGCGCAGCCCAACAGTCGATCTGCCTTGAGCGAAGATGAAAGCTGTTGTCAAACGCCGCACATGAGCTTAATCTGGAGGCATGTCGTCAGCCCAGCCGCCGCTGGCGGCGGACATTGCCGCAGCGAAACCGGCCAAGGCCCAGGTCTCGCCGGCCAGTGGAGAACGGAATTGATCGTCGTCCTGAATCTGTTTGACATTATTCCCGGGCGGGAAAAACAGTACGCCAAGTACCTGCGCCGGGTCCAGCCGATCCTCAGCCGGCACGGCGCGAGGATCATCGTCTACGGCCTGACAAGGATGGTCTACTTCGGCGACGCCAACCAGCAGTACTGCGGGCTTATAGCCTATCCGAACATTACTGCCTTCAAGCAGTTCAGCGGCGACCCGGAGTTTCTGGAGATAAGGCCCCTTAGGGACGACTCGACCTGCCGCTACATCCTCACAGCCATCGAGGACTTCGAGACGCTCAACCACGCCGTGGAGTTCCTGGAAAACGGCGGCCGGCATTAGCCGGGCGTCAGACATGTCAACTGGAGAAGACCGCCCATGATGCGCAGCGACAAAGTCAAGGCTGGCGACGAGCGCGGGCCTCACCGCAGCCTGATGAAAGCCGCCGGCCTGACCGACGCGGACATCCGCAGGCCGCTCATCGCGGTGGTCAACAGCTACACCGACGTGGTCCCCGGCCACGTTCACCTCGACGCCGTCGGGCAGTACGTCAAGAAGCAGGTCCGGCTCGCGGGCGGCACGCCGATCCTCTTCAACACCATCGCAATCTGCGACGGGATCGCCATGGGCCACGCGGGAATGAAGTACTCCCTGCCCAGCCGGGAAACCATCGCCGACGCCGTCGAGTCGATGATGGAGGCCCACCAGTTCGACGCGATGATCTGCATCCCCAACTGCGACAAGGTCGTGCCGGGCATGCTGATGGCCGCGGCAAGGCTAAACGTGCCGGCGATCTTCTGCTCCGGCGGGCCGATGGAGGCCGGGAGAGTCGCCGGCCGCGACGTGGACCTCATCGACCAGTTCTACGCCGTCGCCCAACTCAAGACCGGCAAGCTCACCCGCAAGCAGGTCCTCCAGTACGAGAACAACACCTGCCCGACCTGCGGCTCGTGCAGCGGGATGTTCACCGCCAACAGCATGAACTGCCTTTGTGAGGCCATCGGCATGGCCCTGCCGGGCAACGGGACGTGCCTGGCGACCAGCCCGGCCCGCATGGGCATCTGGAAGACCGCCAGCCGGCGGATCGTGCAGATGGCCCTGGAATGGGCAGGCTCGGGCCTGAAGAACACCTACCCTCTGCTGCCGCGGAATATCATGAACCGCAAGGCGTTCCGGAACGCCTTCACCGTTGACATGGCCATGGGCGGCTCGACCAACACCGTCCTGCACATGCTGGCAATCGCCAACGAGGCCGGCGTGCCCTTCACGCTGGCGGACATCGAGCGGATCTCGAAACGCACGCCGAACATCTGCCGCGTCGCGCCGTCGCAGACGCCAGAGGGGCGGATTTACCACATGCAGGACGTCCACCGCGCCGGCGGAATCTACACCATCATGAGCCAGTTGTGGTGGGACGATCACAAGCAGATAAGCGCCGACTGCCTGACCGTCACCGGCGAGTCGGTCCTGGCCAACATCGAGAAGTGGTCGCTGCGCAGCCCGCACGTGCTGGCGGAGGCCGTTTGGATGTATCGCGAGGGCTCCAAGGCCACGGGGCGCAGCATCGAGCAGGTCCGCGCAATGCTCGCCGGCCAGAGGCCCGCAAAGCTGCCGACCCTCAACACCGCCAGGCTGGACTTGATGGACATCATCCGACCGCTGGCCCGCGCGTTTACGAAAAAGGGCGGCCTGGCCGTGCTGTACGGCAACGTCGCACGCAACGGATCGGTCGTCAAACTCGCCGGCGTGGACCCCAAAATGTACCGCGTAACAGGCCCGGCTGTGATATTCGAAAACCAGGAAGACGCCTGCGAGGGCATCCTGGGCGGCAAAGTCAAAGCCGGCGACGTGGTGGTCATCCGCAACGAAGGCCCGCGCGGCGGGCCGGGAATGCAGGAGATGCTCGCCCCGACGAGCTACATAAAGGGAATGGGCCTGGGCGACAAGGTCGCGCTGATAACCGACGGGCGATTTTCCGGCGGCACGGCCGGGGCGTGCATCGGGCACATCTCGCCCGAGGCCGCCAACGGCGGCGAGATCGGCCTGCTGGAAGACGGCGACCTCATCGAGATCGATATCCCCGCCGGCAAGCTGAACGTCAAGCTCTCGGCGGCCCAGCTCGCCAGGCGCCGCAAAACCTACAAGCCGCGCCCCTGCCCGATAACCCACGGCGCCCTGGGCCGCTACGCCGCCCAGGCAACCAGCGCCGATACCGGCGGAGTCCTCGACTGGCCCGGAAAGACAAGGCGATGAGTTTGTGGGACCGGATTGCGCGTAATCGGGTCACGGGATTGCGGTCCCAGGGATTGCTATCCCTGGGCTTCAAGAGGTCCATACAGAAGGTCACGCAGGTGACATTTCCTTCGCGCGTTACCGTCCCGAGGAATGCCCATGTGATTCGCACGCATAACCGACCCGAAGCCCAGGGATTGCTATCCCTGGGCTTCAAGAGGTCCATACAGAAGGTCACGCAGGTGACATTTCCTTCGCGCGTTACCGTCCCGAGGAATGCCCATGTGATTCGCACGCATAACCGACCCGAAGCCCAGGGAT
>CAYOBS010000048.1:6449-15751 GCA_964402305.1 uncultured Planctomycetaceae bacterium
GTCCCGAGGAATGCCCATGTGATTCGCACGCATAACCGACCCGAAGCCCAGGGATAGCAATCCCTGGGTGTCCCCAAGAAGATAGTATAATGAGGGCATGATGAAACGCATTCACCTCCTTTACGGCCGTGACGGCATGGAGCTTTCCGTGCCGGACTCAGCCGAAGTTCTTACCGGCCAGCATGTCCCAGCCGTAGCGGATGCGGCGGCGGCGGTCGAGGCGGCGCTGGCCAAGCCTATCGGCACCGCATCCCTTGCGGAGATGATAGCCGCGAAGCGGCCGCGGACCGTGGCGATAACCATTTCCGACATAACCCGCCCCGTGCCGAACAAGCAGTTCCTCCCGGCCATGCTCAAGGTGCTCAACGCCTGCGGCGTCGCGGACTCGCAGATCGTCATCATCATCGGCACGGGCATGCACCGGCCGAGCACGCCCGCGGAGACCGAAACGCTCGTCGGCAAGGACATTCTCGCCCGCGTCGAGGTGATCGACCACCGCGCCAACGACCCAGCCACGCTGGTTCGCGTGAGCGACGACCCGCCCGTCAGCGTGTGCAAACGGTTCGCCGAGGCGGACCTGCGGATCGTCACGGGGTACATCGAGGCTCACTTCATGGCCGGGTTCTCCGGCGGGCGAAAGGGCGTATGCCCGGCCCTGGTGGACCTCCAGACCGTCCAGCGGTTCCACGGCTATCAGACGCTGAGCAACCCCCTGGCCGACACCGGCGTGCTGGCGGGCAACCCCTGCCACGAGATCGCCCTGGCCGTGGCACGCAAGGTCGGCGTGGACCTGCTTTTCAACGTCGCTATCACCGGCGAGAGGCGGATCGCGGGCATCTACTGCGGCGACCTGGAGCAGGCCCACGAGGCCGGGTGCAAGCAAGTGGCCGAGTGGACGACCGCCGAGATCGATGGACCGTACGATTTGGTTATCACCAACGGCGGCGGCTACCCGCTGGACCAGAGCTTCTACCAGACGGTCAAGGGCATGTGTACCGCCCTGCCGGCCCTGGGCGCCGGCAGCACGATGCTCCAGGTCAGCCATTGCGGCGAGCAGCTCGGCAGCCAGACCTTCACGGAGTTGATGATGAAGTGGGACGGCGACTGGCGCGGGTTCCTGGCGCACATCGAGGCCAACAAGGACCGCACGGAACTGGACCAGTGGGAGTTCCAGATGCAGGCCCGCGTGCTGGCGGTGATCGGCCCGGAAAAGCTCTGGTTCGTCAGCGACGGCATCCCGGCGCGCGTGCAGATGCACATCGGCGTGAACCCGCTGCTAGGCCCCGGCACCGCGGCCCAGCGCGCCCAGAAAGCCATCGACGCCTACGCCGCCGCCCACCCCGCCGCACGAATAGCGGTAATACCCGACGGGCCGTACACGATGCTGAGGGTGCGGGGCGCGTAGGAGAGAGAAGTAGTGGGATCATGGATTCAGGGATTACCTGCATACATGGAGAGTTGAAAATGGACTGGCTAACTTACGCCGTAGGTTTCGTGTCTAGCCCGGTTGCACTCGGTTTGACGGCTTGGATGGGGAAGATTTGGGCAGCCAGCATCTTGGAGAAGGACAAGGCCAAGTACAGGACGGAAGTCGAGAGCCTGCTTCAGGCACTCCGCACTCAAGGGGAAAAGGAGTTGTTCGTCCATCGCTTGCAGTTCGAGAAGGAATTCGCCATCTATCAGGAGCTTTGGAAATCGGCCAGGCGTTTGGTATTGGTGTGCCACGAATTCAGTGATCTTTCTCAAAGCCCTGTCAGGTCTCGTAGTGAAATGTATAGAGACTTGGTGGAAGCCCACGATGCACTTCTCGATGTAATCAGAACGAATGAGCCATTTTACTCCGAGGCTGTTTACGAGGTCGCAGAAGAACTGCGAAGACTCGCGGTTTCTCTGCACCTAACCAACCGCAGGTTGGAGCGTCGCCTTGAAGCGAACAGCGAAATGTCGGAGAAGCGCTTGGAGGAAGTTATCGAATTGGATACCGAAAAGAGGACTATAGTTCGAACCATACCGGATGTTCTGCCAAGACTACGTGACGCCATTAGAGGGCGCATCTGGAGTACAATGGCAACTGGCTGGGATCTGGCAGGGGAAGCAAAGGGTGATCTCAAGGGAAACACGGAACGAAAGGGCTGATTCTGGGTGCCACACCCAAGCGTCTGTTTGCTTGGGGGTGCTAAACCATCGAGTTGATGCACGTCTGCTTGTCTATCGGGATCGCCCCGGCAGGCAGGCCAGACCAGTCACGGGCGCTGGACCAGGGCCAGTCCTCCGGGCAGTTCACCAACCTGCGTTTGACCGGATTGCGGTGTATGTATGAGAAGACAGCCCTCAATGTCTTGGCGTTTCGAATGTTCCGATCGTACCCTCCGCCGTCCTGCCAGAACTGGTACGGCTTGTCCTTGCGCCCCGTCGCCAGCCAGATCAGGCCTTCGGGGTTATTGGACTTCAGCCATGCCACGGCCCGCCGCGAAACTGATTGCTTGATGGCCTTGAGAATGGCAGAGATCGAGTAGACCTCTTTCGCCGGCCAGATCAGGATATGAACATGTTCGGGCATGATAACATAAGCCCAAACGTGAAAGCCAAGCCTTGCACGAGCCCTGTTCACCGCCTCGGCAAACAACTTTCGCGTACGATCCCTACTCAGAAACGCCCGACGTTGGAAGCATGAAAAAGTCAGTTCATGGGCATTCCAAGGGATGTCCCAACGTCGGCAGGTCTTTCGGATTTGTGCGCCGCATTCTTCCATGGCATGCGAGAGGTTATCCCGTGACGCGCCGCACGTCAACTGTCGTTGGCGTGTCACGTCACTGACGTGACACGGAGTTCCGGTGCCACACCCAAGTGCAGCAACGCGGAGCTTGGTGGTGTCCGGCTTGGCACCACCCACCGAAATAGCACCCCCAAGCTAACAGCATGCTTGGGTGTGGCACCAACGCGGAGCTTGGGGGCGGCACGAGTTGTGTCGCCTAACGTACACCCTGCGAACGCCCCCCCTTCTCGGCCCACCCCAGCGCAGCGCGGATTTCATCCTTCTTCTTGTCCACGAGGTATCGGCCGACGGCGAAGAGGAGTTTCTGCTCGGCCGGCGAAAGGCTGTACCAGGTCAACACGTCGCGGGACAAGGCGAACGGGGTTGGCTTTGTTCCGGTCGTCAGGCGCTGGCGGCGCAGGGCGGCGAGGTCGTCAGGGCCGAAGCCGAAGCGTTCCAGCGGCTTGATGTCCTTGCAGTCCAGCAGGTCGTCGAAGCTCAGGAAGATCACGCGGATGTCCGTCGGCGGGTTTCGCGACGAGCACAGGCCGGTGATGACCTCGCGGTAGCGGGCGCGCCACGCGTCGAGGAACGCGGTGGCCATGCGGAAGGCCGTGGCCACGGCGGCCGGGGCGGTGTCGTACTTGGAAAAAGGCGTCAGCGGCCCGTTGAAGGCGTCGATGACGATGAGGACCTTCCGCGGCGCCTTGTCCTGCTTGAGCATTCGGATGGCGGTCATGGCGCCGAAGGTGTCGGCAAGTCCGCCATCGACGAGGTGCAGGTACGGGTTGGCCCGGTCCATGCCGCTCTGGAGCGTGCAGGCCGGGATGAGCACGGGGAACGTCCCGCTGGCTGTAAGCCCGACGGCCAGCGGGGCCTCGTAGGCGAAGGCCTTTTCGCGGGCGTTTTTGTTTGCGCCGGCGGCGCGGCGGACCAGCACCAGCCGGTGCGTGTAGCCGCGGATGTCGTACAGCCGGAGGTGTTCCGGCGTGAACGGAAAGATGGCCGCGTTCTCGTACGTTGTGGCGTTGGCGGCCCAGTACGGCAGGCGCACAGGCCGGTTGGCGTCTTCCGACGGGATGAACATGTCCGAGAGCCGCAGGCTGGCGTCCCCGTAAGGGGTCCCAAGGACCCGCGCGGCGCCGGCCGGGGGCGAGACGGGCCCGCGCGGCGAGTGGAGTTTTCTTGTCCGCCAGAGCCGGCCAAGTATGCGGTCGTCGAATGAGTTTTCGAGGAAATCGCCCCGATGGCATCGCCCGGCCGTAACG
The DNA here is from genome assembly GCA_964402305.1 of uncultured Planctomycetaceae bacterium. Taxonomy (GTDB): domain Bacteria; phylum Planctomycetota; class Phycisphaerae; order SM23-33; family SM23-33; genus JAUWQU01. The sequence continues at coordinate 10,473 of CAYOBS010000048.1, forward strand.
ATCGTAAGCGCGCCGCGGATGATTTCGTCGACGTAGTCATACTGAAGGTTCGCCCGCAGGTCCGGGTCCGTCGCCTGCTCGGCCAGCGGCGCCTTGGCGCCTTCGCCGGCCAGCGCCCCGGCCAGCGAGTAGCCATCCGGCGAGCCGCCAAACAGTTGGTAGTCGTACAGGCTGGAGACATAGGCCGCGGCGCATAGCCCGCCGCCGGAGACTGTCGAGAGGTAGTCGATCTCGGTCAACGCACTGGCGCCTCCGGCGCCTCCGTCCGGGCCGGCCTGTGCCGCCTTGGCGTCGGCCGTCTTGCCGGCAGAGGCTCCCTCGCCGCCCGCCTGGCCACTCGCGCCGTCAGGCTTGGCGGGGCGTTTGAGTTCCTCCAGCCCCAGCAGCACGCCGATGCCGAAGTTGCCGGCCCGGTGCCCCCCGCCGGAGATCGCCACTGCCACCGCCAGTTCGGGGTCTTGCCGGCCCAGGCGCTGCTGGACAGGCTTGTACTCTCCCAGGCTGATGGGACACTCCTGGAATCGCTCGCCCCGGCACGGGCCGATAAGCGTCGTCGGGTCCTGGGTAACGCAGCCGGCAAGGGCCAACACTGCGATGGCGGCGACCGATATGACGGCCACCCGCAAATACACAGCAGCAGGAACCGGCGCCCTGGGCAACAAGGTTTCCCAGAGCCGGCAGGTCTTTCGGATATGCACCCCGGTTGTTTCCATAATGCACAGGAGGGTATCTGCCGCCACTTACGCAGTCAATGCCCCTGCATAGGTCGTATAGGACCTATAGGACCTATGGGTGCGGCAGTCCAGCAATGAAAGGGATAAACAAGGCCGTCGGTTTCACCCGGCGGCCCTGTGGGCAAATGCAGTGGTTGTCATCGCTGCGAATTCGCCGCATCGCGGCGCGGCCCCTTTACGCCGGCGTCGCATGGGTGGCCTTGGGCGGCGCCTGCTTGTCGGTCGTGGGGTTTTCGGCGATCTGCTTGCCGTATCGCACGGCCCCGTATTTGTCCGAGATCATCTTCATGATCGGGTTGCGGTACGGATACCAACTGCACGCCGGGAAGTACTTGACCTTGCCGTCGAGCGTATCCTCGTAGGCGAAGACGGCCTTGCAGTTTTCCAGGCGGGCGCCGTCGATAGAGTGCTGCTCCTCGAAGGGAAGCATAGCCACGCGCATGACCGCCCGAGGGCGGCGGGCTTTGAAGTCGCCGTGCTCGCTCTTAGGATTGGATATCTTCCGCCAGAGCAGCCCAAGCAGCGAGCGGATGGGCTTGCCGCCGCCGAGCCGGCTTATGCGGACGGTCCTGAGCACCCACGGCGCTACGGCCTTGATGATGATGAGCCTGCCCCAGTGGCGCTGGAAGAACTTCTTGGGGTCGAGCTTGTCGAGCTTCGGCTCGATCCGCTTGGAAATGGCCTCGAATTCCGTGGCCACCTTCTGGAAGGGCCTCTTGAGGTAGTGGTTGATGCCGCGGAAGGTCTTTCCGTCGGAAATCAGCAGCGTCATGGCCTCGCAGTTTGGGTGTACGCCTGCCAGCAGCAGCACCTCTGAACGCGGGTTCTCGCGGAAGAACGAACGCGGCTTCTTCATCGCGTAGGTCATCCCGGCCGGGATGAACTCCACCTCGTTGCCGGGGATGGCCATGTTGACCATCTTCTCGACGTCTTCCATCGTGGTGTGGCGCTCGACCTTGAACTCGCCGGGATCCCAGTTCTCCGTCAGCGGGATCAGGCCAACGTCGGAGATCAGGTCGCGGTTCTCGTGGAGGTACTGGAACAGGTCGGCCATGTGCTGGTCGTTGAAGCCCCATGCGGCGCAGCCGATGATCGTGTGCTTGCGCCGGCTGTACTTCTTGAGATTCTCCAGGGCCTTCATCTTCTTGTCGTAGGCCGGGCGGTTGCCACGGAGTTTCTCGTAGATGTCGGCATTTCGCCCGTCGAAGGCGAACCGTAGCGGCACGCGCGCCTCGCAGAGCATGCGGCAGTAATCCTCATCGGCGAGTCGCAGGCCGTTGGTCGTAATGTGAGGCTTCAGGCCGTACTTGTGGGCGACGGCGAGGATGTCCATCAGGTCCTCGCGGACGGTCGGCTCGCCGCCGAAGAGCTGAACCACCGGCTGGGGATTCATCTTGCCGAGGGCCTCGAAGATATTCTCGAAGTACGCCATCGGCGGGTTGAAGTCGAAGCCCATGTCGCGAATGGTCGCGATGCAGATCGGGCAGTTCATGTTGCAGCGATTGGTGACGTCCAGAAAGACCATGTTAGGCTTGTGCGGCCGCTGGCAGGCGTCACACTTCATGGTGCAGGTGGTCTTGTCGGTGACCACGTACTGCGACATGTCCCGCTTCTCCTGCCAAGCCTTCGCATCCGTGCTGACAAGAGCCTCATCGGACCCGCACTTGGGGCAGTCCTTGCGGATCCAGACCTGCCCGTCACGAGTTTCGAACGTGGCGGGCACTACCGCACGACACTTACTGCATATGCCCAGGTTGTCACTCTTCATTTGCCTGACACTCCATTCCGCCCCGGCCATCCCCACCTGAGCAAGCGACACTCTGACGGCGGGGTCTCCTTATCAAAACTCCGTAAAGCGCATGACCATAGTGTATCTTCCATGCGTACGCAATCCACTATAAATACTACTCTTTTTCCGAGAATTGTCCAGTTCCAGCCTCGGCCGTTTGGGTGGTCGCGGGGGAGACGTGCCGGTCCAGCTCCTTACGGTAACTATTTATAGCATAACGAATTATCCATCGCTTCTTCTCCTGGCCGTTGATGAACAGGATCGCCGTCGGGAAAAAGACAATGTCGTACCTCTCTTTGAGCTGCCGGGAAGGAATGCCGAAAAACGCGGTCATCGCCTCGAACTTGGCGATGACGGCCCGGCCCTTGTACTCATCGACCAACTGGTCCATGACTCCGTCGAGCGGAATACAGGTAGCGCAGCCGCCCTTGTAAAAGTCCACCAGCACCGGCTGGTCCGCGGCAAGGACGATCTGCCGGAAGGCCGCTTCGTCGGCGATGCGAGTGATCTTGCCACCGGCGCACCCCCCCGCCAGCACGACCATAACCGCCGCGGCCAGGTGAATCCCTGCAATTGCTCGCATACTCATCCGGCATATCTCCTACTGCACTTGCTGCCCGCACGGCTGGTTCGCCACGGCGCGCGGGTTGCGATTCTCAATATCGGGACTTTACCCGGCCGGGCTTGCCCATGCAAGTTTCGCATCCGCCCCGCGGACCCATCGAGCCGCGGCGGGGGTTTCACCTTACGGTACGCCAATATCTCAAACAAGGGAGAATCAAAGTGGAAAGCGACCAGACGCGACGCGAGTTTCTAACAGCCGCGGCCGTGACGATAGCGGCCGGGACTGTCGGATACGCCCAGGCCGCCGGCGCCGAGGCCACCGGTGCGGGGGCGGACAACCCAATGCCAAAACCCGCCGACACGGTGAAGATCATCGCGGTCTCATGCAGCCCGCGGAAGGGCAAGTCAACCGCGACGGCCCTGGCGGCGGCCCTTGATGGCGCGAAGGAGGCCGGCCCGCAGGTGGCCGTCGAGCTTGTCGAGTTGGCCGGTCTGGCCATCGACGGCGGCCTGGCCGTGGGCCTGCCGCCGGCGCCAGGTCAGAATGACGACTTCCCGGCCGTGGCCGCCAAACTGACCGACCCCGCCGTCCGCGGCATCATTATCGGCACGCCGGTGTACTTCAGCGGGATGAGCTACCTTTGCAAGGCGTTCATGGACCGCTGGATGGCGTTCCGCAAGGACTTCGCCCTCACCGACAAGGTCGCCGGGGTGCTCGCCTGCGGCGGCAGCCGCAACGGCGGGCAGGAAACGACCATCCGCTCCGTGCAGGATGCGTTATTCTGCCACGACATGATCGTCGTCGGCGCGGGCCGGCCCACGTCGCGTTTCGGCGCCGTCGTCTGGGCCAATGGCGACGACAAGGACGGCGCCGCCAACGCCAGAAACCTCGGCCTGCGAGTAGCAAAGGTCGCCCTGGCCCTGGCGGGCAAGTAGCCCGGCCGTTAGGATATATTCGCATAAGGAGAACGCTGATGATCAAGCTGAGCATGCACACGGACAACTGGCGGTGCCTGAGCGGCTGCCTGGCCAGCGCCGTCGCGGCGGCCAGGAAGTTCGGGCTGGAATACATCGAGTTCGGAGTGGTCGACGGGCAGGACTTCGTCCAGGGGTTGGGCTACAGTCCGGCGGTTTCGCTGGACTCCAACCCGATTGGCCTGAGGCGGTACCTCGAGGCCAACGGCCTGGAGACGTCCCAGATCGACGCCGCCTATCCTATCACCGGCCCGCTGGGCGCCACCTTCGGCGTGCGGTACGTGCAGCGCGCGATCCAGTTCGCCGCCGCCATCGGCTGCCCGTGCGTTGACACCACCGACGGGCAATCCAAACCCGATGGCTACACCGACAAGGAAATCCTGGCCATCACCAAGGAGAACTTCCGCCAGATCCTCCAGTGGGCCGAGGACTACCGGGTGACGGTGAACATCGAGACGCACGGGCCGTACACCAACGACCCGGAAATCCTCGACAGCATGCTGAACTTCTTCGACTCGCCGTGGCTGCGGCTCAACCTGGACACGGGCAACACGTTCATCGCCGGCGGCAACCCGGTTGACTTCCTCAAGCGGTTCCTGCCGAAGCTCGGCTACATGCACATCAAGGACGTCAGCGCCTCGATGGCGGCCGCCATGCGGGGCGAGGAGACTGGCATCGCCATGAGCGAGTCGCCCATAGGCCAGGGCGTCAATGCCGCCAACATCGCCGAGTGCATCAGGCTGCTGCAACAGGCCGGCTGGGACGGCGTCCTCAGCGTCGAGTGCCTGGGCACCGACGAGAACCTCAAGGCAAGCATCGCCTGGCTGCGCGAGCAGATCGGCTAAGCAGCCCGGGGCCTCCGCGCCCGCGCCAAGGCGGGTCATTGACCGAAAAGGAAGCGCGAACGTGAAGAACAAAGGCATGCGGCAAACCACTCGGCGGGGATTCCTGCGCATACTGGCCGGCACGGCCGCCGGCGGGGCTGTGGCGGCAATGGCGGGGCGGGCGGCGAGACCCGCCGTGGCGCTGACGATCGGCGGGATACTCGACGATGCCCCAGCCGCAAAGAAGAAGCCGCTGAACTTCATCATCATTCTCATCGACGACATGGGCTGGACCGATCTCGGCTGCTTCGGCAGCAAATACTTCGAGACGCCCCAGATCGACCGCTTCACCGCCGGCGCGATGAAGTTCACCAACGGCTACGCCGCGTGCTG
>CAYOBS010000049.1:0-12056 GCA_964402305.1 uncultured Planctomycetaceae bacterium
CCAAAAGCCCATGCGCGCACAGCGGCGATGGTCAGCACGCCAAACGAAAGCACCAGGAAGGCAAGCCGACATCCCATACCAATAACCGCATCGGTGCGTTCATCACGAATCACAGGTTGTTCGTTCATTCTTTGATTCCTTCAATTGGGCATTGTTACCGTGACAATGAGGCCTATTCCTTTATGGGCACCTCATACTGGAAAACATCTTCGACGCGCTTGTTAAACGCCCGTGCGATGCGGAATGCCAGAGCGAGTGATGGGGTGTACTTGCCTGCTTCAAGGGCAATGATCGTCTGCCGGGTGACGCCCACGCGATTGCCCAGTTCTTCCTGCGTGATCTCGTCGTGGTCGAAACGCAGCCGCCGGATGCAGTTGGTGATCTCAGGCATTGTCGGCCTCCACGTGGCGGCCGTAGAACACCAGAATCGCTACGCTTCTGGCAAAGAAGAACACTATGGCGCCGAACATCGTGATCGTCCCGAGAGCATGCACCAACAACTGCTCTTCGCGGCGAAAAGCAAACACGACAAACCATGTGCCCATGCAACCGATGATGAAGGCCAAGTAAGACGCCATGGCCCCGGCCAGAGTGGCGTGGCGTGCGATAGCCTTGTCGCGCTCATCGGGGTGTTCTTTCCGGCCTATCAGCCCGGCAAATCCGTTGATGCCGTAGATGCCAAAAGCACCTGTCGCCACCAGTGGGCCGAAGAAAGGAAGCAACACGAGGTAGCCCACGATGCAAGCACTCATTGTTGCCACGCCCAGCCATGCCCGCTTCTGCTCAGCATTCATTGTCGATCTCCCATGTCTGTTGTACCCAACATAATGTTAGCTATACATTACATTATGTCAAGCGCATTTTGCATTTTTTTTACAGATTTTTCTACAGGGGGTTATTGACGGCATCCGAACTGGCCGGGGCTTCGTCGAACAGTTCGCCGACGACAGCGAGTTAGTGCGCGGGGCCGCACCCGTCAGGGCTGCTGCCGGACGGGCTTGCCGAGGACCTCGGCGAAGAACTGCCGCAACGCGGGGTTGTAGATGTCGGAGGAATCCAGGAACGCGCTGTTGTGACCCCCGTGAATCTCCAGCAGCCGCTTGGGCCGCGGCGCGGCGTCGAAGATCTTCTGGCCGTGATGCAGCGCGATCATGTCGTCGTCGCGGCTATGGATCACCAGCACCGGGCATCGGGCGCCTTTGACATACTCGGCCGTCTTGTACTTCAGCCGCGACAGCCAGCGAACCGGCAACCACCGGAACAGTTCCGCGCCAAGCTCGGTTATGTCGTAGAAACTGGACTCGACTATCAGCCCGGCCGCCGTGCGGTCCCTCGCCAGATGCGCCGCCACGGACCCGCCCAGGCTCCGCCCATGAATCACGATCCGCTCGGGCTTCTCGCCGCGCGCCTCGACGAGGTACGCCCACGCGGCCTCGGCGTCGCGGTACGTGCCGGCCTCGGTGGGCCTGCCCTCGCTCTTGCCGTAGCCGCGATAGTCGAAGACCAGCACGTTCATGCCGAGCTTGTGAAGGACGGAGATCATCTCGATCCTGTGCGAGATGTTGCCGGCGTTGCCGTGGCAGAACAGCACGGTCCCGGCCGGGGCCTTTGCCGGGATGTACCAGGCGCTGAGCTTGACCCCGTCAGACGTAAGGAACGTCACGTCCTCGTAAGGCAGATTATAGTCGGCGGGCGTGACTTCCCACTCGCGCTGCGGGTAATACACCAGCCATGTGTTCATCCAGTTCATGCCGCACACCACCAGAACCCATACCAGAGCGACGCGAGGGATGACCTCCGCGAACAATATCCGCAGCAGTCGCCAGCGGTCCAGTTTCATGGCAACCTTCAAACGGCGGAACCTGCCGCTGGCAGGCAGGCCTGGAACCTGGAACACGGAACAAGTCAAAAGCGGCCCCGAAACGACGGAACCGGGTTCCGCCTTCTGCTTTTCCACGCGTTCCTGGTTCCGCTGTTCTTTAACGGGTTCCGCTGTTCTTTAACGGGTTCCGCTGTTCCGCTTTTTCCGGGTTCCATGTTCCATGTTCCCGGTTCCAGGTTCCGCCTTTTGCTTTTCCGGGTTCCGCCTTTTGCTTTTCCGGGTTCCGCTGTTTGCTTTTCCGGGTTCCGCTGTTTGCTTTTCCGGGTTCCGCCTTTTCCGGGGCGTCAGCCCTGCCAGGGGGTCTTATCGACTGTGGTTTCCGGGCGCGGCTTGATTACGGATGGGAGGGTCTCATCGGCGACGGCGGCCAGTTGGTCCTCGGTGGGCTTGCCGACGTAGATGAGGCGTTTCATCGGGCACTTCTCGAAGGCCTGGGCGAACTGGTCGGGCTTGGCGGGGTCGTACTCCTCGTAGTCGATCTTCGGCAGGTTGTTCTCGACGGTAAACAGCCCGCTGAAGCGGGTGCATGCCTTGCAGCCGATGCAGCCGACCTTGCAGACGGCCTTGACATCCTTGCCGAAGTCGAGGTTGGCGCAGGCGACCACGAGCATCCGGTCGGCCTTGAAGGGCGCCATGGAGATGATGTGCCTCGGGCAGGCACGCTCGCAGGCGCCGCAGCCGATGCACTTGTCGTAGTCGACCACGGCCAGGCCGTCGACCATGTGGATGGCGTCGTAGTTGCAGGCCACGACGCAGTCGTCCAAGCCCAGGCAGCCGTAGGTGCAGCCCTGGACGCCGCTGACGAGGTTTGCGCCCGCGCACGTCGGCTCGCCGTCGCGGTAGTCGTTTTTCTTGAGCCTCTCGTCGTGGCGGGCGCCGCAGTGTACGACGGGGCGGTACGGGAAGCTTGCCTGGAGGTCCAGGCCCAGCAGTTTGGCGATGGCGAGGGCGCAGGCGGCGCCGCCGACGGGGCAGCGGTCTGGCGGGGCGCTGCCGGCGGTGACGGCCTCGGCGTACTCGCCGCAGCCGACGAACCCGCAGCCGCCGCAGTTGGCGCCGGGCAGGATCGAGATGACCTGCTCGACGCGGGGATCTACATGGACGTGGAAGGCCTCATTGGCCCAGCCCAGCATGTAGCACATGAACAGCGCCAGCACGAACATCGTGCCGACGGCCAGCAGGATAATCAGTGTTGCCATTTGCGGTTTCCCATTTGATTCGTGCCACCCCCAAGCCCGCCTTGGCGGGTTTGCTTGTGGGTGTTCTGGAAAGCACCCCCAAGCCGCAAAAAACGCGGCTTGGGTGTGGCACGAGGCCCATCAGGTGACGTGTAACGGAGCACTAGCGTCACCGGGGCTTTTGCCGGCACGGCGGCCGGCGAAGTCTGATTGGCGTCGGCGGGCTTTTCGGCGGCCTGCCCTTGGGGCCCCAAAGCGGGGGCTGTCTTGGCGCCCATGCCCATCACGACGCGGAGGTTCGTATCGACGCCGGAGAATCCCAGGAACGCCATGGCCAGGATTCCCGCGACGATGAGCGTGATTCCCGGCCCGCGGAGGCACTTTGGTATGTCGCAGTGGTCGAGTTCCTCGCGGATGCCGGCCATGATCACGATTGCGATGGTGAAGCCCACCCCGCCGAAGATCGACATCGTCAACGAGGGCAGGACGCCCCAGGACTCCTTGGGGTCAGTGACCTTCGTGAGGATCAGCAGGCAGGCGAAGAGGATCGCGCAGTTGGTGGTGATCAGCGGCAGGTACACGCCGAACGCCTTGTACAGCGCCAGTTGGAACTTCCGCAGGTACATCTCGACAAGCTGCACCGACGCGGCGATGACGAAGATGTAGATGATGTAGCTGAGGATCGTCAGGTCGATGGTCGCGCCCGCCTTGGCGCCGCCGAGATGGAGCAGCCAGCCCGTCAGCGGCGCGCCGGGCTGGAGGATGAAGTACGTGATCGTCCAGCTAAGAAGCGCCGCGATGCCCATGACGAACGTGACGGCCGAGCCCATGCCGAAGGCCATGTCCACCCGTCGCGAGACGCCGATGAACGGGCAGATGCCGATGAAGTAGTGCAGGACGAAGTTGTTGATGATCGCCGAGGTGATCGCGATGAGGATGATGTCGCCGAGTATTTCCATGTGTAGTCTCGTCCTTTGGCCTGGTCAGGCGACGGCTTTCTTTCTTTTGGCGGACCGGGCGGAAAGCAGGTTGAAGCCGCCCATCAGCAGCCCGAGCGTGATGAAGGCGCCCGGCGGCAGAAGCATGATGCCCCACCGCGGCCAGTATGCCTCGGGAATGATTGTGAAGCCGAACAGGCTGCCGTTGCCGATGATTTCCCGCACGATGGCGATGCTCGACAGGCCCAGCGTAAAGCCGATGGACTGGCCCACGGCGTCGGCGGTGGCGGCAATAACGCCCTGCTTGGCCGCGCATACCTCGCAGCGGCAGATGATGATGCAGTTGACGATGATCAGCGGGATGTACGGCCCGAGCTTGCCGCTCATCTCGAACATGAAGGCCGCCAGGACGCGGTCGGCGACGGTCACGAATGCCGCGATGGTCAGCGTGAAGACCAGGATCCGCAGGTGCGGTTTGAGCAGGCCGCGAATCAGGCTGGTGACGATGTTGGCGCAGATCAGCGTGAACGCCACGGCCCCGGCCATGGTCATGGCCTCTTTCATGCCGTTGGTCACCGCGAGCGTCGGGCACATGCCCAGCACCTGGCGGTAGGTCGGGTTCTCCGGCAATATGCCGTTGATGAAACGCTCAAGTGGTGTAGGTCCATCGAGTGCCATGGTCGGCTATTCCTTCTGAACCGGCCGGGACGTCGGGCCCTTTTTCAGGGCGTCGACAAGGGCGGTCCGCAGTTGCTTGCTCATCGCGTCGTTGACTATGTTGCAGACGCTCCGGCTGGAGATCGTCGCGCCGCTGACGGCCCCGATCTTGTTGGAGCTCTTATCCGGCGTGGAGGTCGTGGCGGTCAGCGGCTTGTCGGCCCGCAGGCCGTGGCGGAACTGCGTGAGGAAGCCCGGCTTGCCCTCGTTGCCTTCCTCGATCTTGTTGCCCAGGCCCGGCGTCTCCTTCTGGCTCAGGATGCTCAGCCCGGTGATAGCCTTGCAGTCGGCGTCGACGCCGATGAGCAGCTCGATCTTGTCGGCGAAGCCCTGGCCCGATGCCTTGATGACCCAGCCCAGCGGCTTGCCCGCCTCGTCCATTGCCCAGAAGGCCTCGTAGGTGGTCTTGAACTTGCCCTGGCCGACTGCGACCACCACGGGCTTGTAGCGGGCGCTGGCGTCATTATCCGCGCCGCTCACCAGCGTGCCGATCTTCCCGATGGTGGCGGCGAGCTTGTTGGCCTCGATGCGCGGCGCCAGCCACACATCCACGCCCGCCAGCGTCCCGGCGAACGACAGCGACAGCAGAATAACAAGCCAGGCCTGTGAGATGTATTTGACTTTCATGTCCTTCTTCCTAAGAACAGATGACCACAGAGGCACAGAGACGCAGAGGGTTAAGAGAAGAAGAAACTGCCTCACAGGGGCAGCAGATTACACAGGCGGAAAAAGCACCCGCTGAACCGGTTGATCTGTGCAATCCCATAATCTGCGTAACCTGCCGGCAGGCAGGTCCCTTTCTCGTCTTTCTTCTTCTTTTGACCTCTGAGCCTCTGTGCCTCTGTGGTCAATTCCGTCCGCTACTTCTTTTCCGCCGGCTGAGGCACCGGCCCGCCAAGGGGCGTCGGAATCGTCCACTGGTTGATCAGCGGCGTCAGGCCGTTCATTATCAGCACCGCGAACATCACGCCTTCGGGATAGTTGCTCAGCAGCCGAAACAGCATCACCAGCGCCCCGACGCCCAGGCCGAAAATGAACTTGCCCTTGGGCGTGATCGGGCTGGTTACCAGGTCGGTGGCTATGAAGAACGCCCCGAACATCAGCGCCCCGCCCAGCAGTTGGTAGGCCAGCGACATCTGCGAATGGCCCCATATCTGCACGGGCAGGCCGATGGCGGCCGCGGCCAGCAGCACGCCGGCGGGGATCTGCCACGAGGCCGTCCTGCGCAACAGCAGGAACAGCCCGCCGATCAGGCAGGCCAGGGCGCTGGTCTCGCCCAGCGAGCCGTTGACGGTGCCCAGAAAAAGGCTGCCCAGCGAGGGCAGATGCTCCTCCTGGGGCAGGAGCTTCTCGCCGGCGGCGAGCTTGTTGTCCACGGTCTTGCCCCACGTCATGGGCGTCGCCTGGGTAATGGCGTCGCCTTCCGGCACGTTCGCCACGGGCGAGATGCACGCGGCCCCGGCCGGGACTTCGGTCTTCAGGACGTACCCGCTTGCCCCGACGGCCCCGGCGAAGGCGAGCATCACAAACGCCCGCCCCACCATCGCGGGGTTGAAGATGTTCTGCCCAAGCCCGCCGAAGATCACCTTGCCGATCCCGATGGCCACGAAAGCGCCGATGACGCCGACGTACCACGGCGCTGTCCCCGGCAGCGAAAGCGCGAGGATCAGCCCCGTCACGGCCGCGGAACAGTCGTGAAGCGTGACCTTCTTGCCTCGCAGCGTGGTAAAGAACGCCTCGGCAAAAAGCGCCGAGACCATGCAGATGACTATCTGCCGGACGGCGTAGAGCTTGAACACGTAGATCGACACGGCGACCACCGGCGCCAGTGCGATCAGCACGTCGGCCATCATTTTCCGGGTAGTCCGGGCCGAGTCGAACGCGTGCGGGCTCGGCGCGACGTGGAGAACGGGCGCCTTGGACTGCTCCCGCACATCCGCCGGACCGGCCTGTTGGGTTGCCCCGGATACTTCTGCCATCTGGTCTCTCGAAAAGAAGGTAATAGGTAATAGGTAGCAGGCAATAGTAAGAAGACACGGGATCTGTGTCCCCGGTGCTATATTTCTATCTGCCACTCACTATCTGTCTTCAATGATCTCCAACTGACCCTGCCCGCTGAAGCGAACAGGCCTCAAAAGCCACTTCCAGTCCATCTCCCGCTGTTCCGGGTTCCAGGTTCCGCTTTCTCCCGCTGTTCCGGGTTCCAGGTTCCGGGTTCCAGGTTCCGCCTTTTGCAGTTCCCGGCTACCGGCTACCGGCTACCGGCTACCGGCTACTGCTTTGGCAGTTTGACCTTGCCCATGCGGATCAACTGCACCAGCGGAATCGCCGCCGGGCAGGTGAACGCGCAGCAGCCGCACTCGATGCACGCCATTATGTGATACTTGCGGGCCAGGTCCCAGTCCTGACTGCGGGCCGCGACGGCCAGCTTGCTGGGCACCAGGTTCAACGGGCATGTATCCACGCACCTGCCGCAGCGGAGGCAGTTGGTTTCCTCGGCCTTCGCCACATCCCGGTCCGTCAGCGCCGTAATGCCGCTGGTGCCCTTGGTTACCGGCGTGTCCAGGTCGCCCAGCGCGAAGCCCATCATCGGCCCGCCGGCGATTACCCGCGCGGCCTCGGGTTTGAGCCCGCCGCAGAAATCGATCAACTCGCGGTAACCGGCGCCGATAGGCGCCAAGACGTTCGCCGGCCTGACCACGCCCGCGCCGGTGACCGTCACGATACGGTGGGTCAGCGCCTTGCCCCGAACGGCCGCCCGCGCTATTGCCGCGGCCGTGGCCACGTTCACCACCATCACGCCCACGTCCAGCGGCAGCCCGCCCGTCGGCACGGCCCGGCCGGTGATGGCGTAGATGGCCTGCCTCTCGCCGCCCTGGGGGTACTTGGTGGGGACGACGGCGACCTCGATGCCCGTATTTGCCGCGGCCTGGCGCATCGCCTCGATGGCCCGGGGCTTGTTGTCCTCGATGACGGCGATGATACGATCGGCCCCGTTGGCCCTGGCCGCCAGCAGCCCGCCGCAGATCACGGAGTCGGGGAACTCCAGCATCAGCCGGTAGTCGGCCGTAAGGTAAGGCTCGCACTCGCAGCCGTTGAGAAGCAGCGTGTCGATGGGCTTTTTCTCGTTGCGCAGCAGCTTGACGTGCGACGGGAAGGCCGCGCCGCCAAGGCCGACTACGCCGGCTTCGCTTGCGGCGTCGGCGATCTTCTTGGGCTCGAACCGCGAAACGTCCATCGGCCAGCGCCCGCCGTACACATCGTCCAGCAGGTCGGTTCCCGCCAGGGGCTGGGTCTCGGCCGCGACAATCGGCACGGCCTGGACTCTCCGCCCGTTGGGCAGCGTGACCGCGCAGCCCAGGCCCACCTTGCCGGAGATGCTGGCATGAATGGCGGCGGATATGAACCCGGCCGGCTTGGCGATCATCTCGCCCATCTGGACGTCCTGCCTGGTCTTGACCAATGCCTCGGCCGGGGCGCCGAGGTGCTGGACCAGCGGGATCGTCACCTGCTTTGGGGTCGGCAAAACCGCCAGCGGCGAGTCCTGGGACAACTCCTTGTGCTCCGCCGGATGCACACCGTGCGGGAAGGTGCCTGCCCCACGCGACGGTCTTGTAGAGGCTATCATACCTTCTCCTTGGCCGTTCGACCGATCAGCCGGGCCGCGACCGCGCCCGCCAGAAGCCCCGCCGCCAGGCCGCCAAACGCGCCGTAAAACTGACGCGTCCGCTCTGGGCCAACCAGGACAGCCCCCGCCGCCGCCGCCGCAAGGGGAAGCAGGAACACGCAAGCCGACGATGCCACCAGCACCCAGCCGCTCAGCCCGCCAGGCTGCTGGCCGCACTGATCGACGGCGCTGCACTTTGGGCATCCGCCGCCGCACGCTGAAGTGTCTTTCAGGAGCAAATCGCTCACGTGAATATCTTCTAAAAACGTCCATCCCGCCAAACAGCGCCAAACAGGGACGGGACATTGCGCCATAGTAGGTCAACGGAAAATCGCAGTAAAGATATTTCCGGCCGGCTTTCCGGCCGGCAATGCAAGCGCACAATCGCCGCGGTGGCGGCACCGCCGCGTGAGCGCCCGCGAGCGGACAGCAACATAGGTCTTATAGGACCTATAGGACCTATACCTGAGCGCCCGCGCGGACAAATTGCCAATTCCTGGGCGCCCGCAACTCTTCCCGGCCGCTCCCGCCAGACGTCCACGGCACACGCCCCCCTTGCCCGCCGGTCGATCATGCCCTATAACAGGCCCCCGTGAGCGACGAGACGCCGGAACAACTCGACACGCCCGCGATGCGGCAGTACCGCGCCTTCAAGGAGCAGTACCCCGACTACATCCTGATGTTCCGCATGGGCGACTTCTACGAGATGTTCTACGAAGACGCCAAAAACGCCTCGCGGATACTCGGCCTGACGCTGACCAGCCGCAGCAAGGGTCCCACGGCCGTGCCGCTGGCGGGCATTCCCTACCACGCGCTGGACAGCTACCTGGCCAGGCTGGTAAACGCCGGCTGCCGCGTGGCGCTGTGCGAACAGGTCGAGGACCCCAAGCTTGCCAAGGGCCTGGTCAAGCGCGACGTCACCCGCCTGGTTACCCCCGGCACGCTGACCGACGAGAGCCTGCTCGAGCAGCGCGAGGGCAACTACCTTGCGGCCGTGTTCGCGCCCCCTGCCGGCGGCAAGGCTCCAAAGCGCGCCGGCGCGGCGGCCCCCGGCGAAGCGGCGGCGAGCCCGGCCGTCCAGTTGACGGCGGACAGCTCGGTCGGCATCGCCTGGGTCGAGCTTTCCAGCGGGCAGTTCACCGCTATGCTCGCCCCAGCCGACCACGTCATCGACGAGCTTATCCGCATCCGCCCGGCCGAGGTGCTCCTGCCCGAAGGCTCCGCGATGGACACCCCCGGCGCCCGCGACGCCCTCCGCCAGGCCACGGGCGCCACGCCCACAAGCCGCCCGCCGTGGGCGTTCGACGCGCACGCCGCCACCGAGACGCTGCACGACCATTTCGGCGCACGCACGCTGGAGGGCTTCGGCTTCGACGGGTGGGACCCGTCGATCTCGGCGGCGGGGGCAATCATCGAGTACCTGCGCGAAACACAGAAGACAGCACTGGGCCACATCCGCTCGCTGGGACGATTCGACCGCAGCGACCACCTGCTCATCGACGGCAACACGCTGCGATGCCTGGAAGTCCACCGCACGCTGCGGACAAACCGCCGCGAGGGCAGCCTGCTTGCCTGCATCGACAACACCGTAACCGGCATGGGCGCCCGGCTGCTGGAACGCTGGCTGACGTTCCCGCTGGCACGCTACAGCGCCATCGTCGCGCGCCAGGACGCCGTCGAGGAGCTCATGGGCGACCGCGGGCGCCTCTCGGCCGTGCGGGAGATGCTCCAGCAGGTCGGGCAGATCGACCGCATCGCCGCGAACATCGCCCTGGCCCGCGTCCGCCCGCGGGAGCTGGTAACTCTGGGCCAAAGCCTGGCTGTGCTGCCGAAGCTCTCCGCGGCGCTGGGGCAGTGCCAGGCCGAGCTTGTGGTGCAACTTTGCCCGAACCTGCTGGGCCTCGACGACGTGGCGGCGCTGATCGCCCGCGCGATCGATCCGGACTGCCCCAGCGTCATCCGCGACGGCGGCGTGATCGCGCGGGGCTTTGACGCCGACCTGGACCGGCTGCGGAGCATCGGCCACAACGGCCAGAGCTGGCTGGCGAGCTACCAGGCCGAGCAGGCCCGCCGGCTGGGAATACCCAACCTCAAGGTCGGCTTCAACAAGGTCTTCGGCTACTACATCGAGATCACCAACACCAACGCCGACAAGGTGCCCGCCGACTACGTCCGCAAGCAGACGCTCAAGAACGCCGAGCGCTACATAACCGACGCGCTGAAACATTACGAGTCCGAGGTCCTCACGGCCGAGGAAAGGGCAAAGGCGCTCGAGGCCGACCTCTTCGAGCAGGTCCGCCAGCAGCTCGCCGTGTACCTGCCGACCATGCAGGCCGCAGCCCAGGCCTCAGCGACGCTGGACGTGCTTGCCTGCCTGGCCCAGACCGCCATCGACCGCGGATACCGCCGCCCGACAATCACCCAGGAAAACGTCTTGAACATCGTAGGCGGCAAGCACCCGGTGCTGGCCGAGCAGCTCAAGGAGAAGTTCGTCCCCAACGACGTCCACATGGAGCACAAGAACCACCGCCTGCTGGTAATCACCGGGCCGAACATGTCCGGCAAGAGCACGTACATCCGCCAGACGGCGCTGCTGACGCTGCTGGCGCAGACGGGCAGCTTCATCCCGTGCGAGGAGGCGACCATCGGCCTGGCCGACCGCATATTCACCCGCGTCGGGGCGGCCGACGAGCTGACTCGCGGCCTGTCAACGTTCATGCTGGAGATGGTCGAGACGGCCAACATCCTCAACAACGCCACCGCCCGCTCGCTGGTGATACTCGATGAGGTCGGGCGAGGCACGAGCACGTACGACGGGCTTGCCCTTGCCTGGGCCATCAGCGAGCACATAGCGCTTCGCATAAAGTGCCGCACGCTCTTCGCCACGCACTACCACGAACTGACGGAGCTTGAGAAGGTGCTCGACGGCACGGAGAACCTCAACGTGGCCGTGCGGGAGTGGGCCGACGAGGTGATCTTCCTTCACAAGATCGTCAAGGGCGGCACGGACCGCAGCTACGGCGTGCATGTCGCCCGGCTCGCCGGCGTGCCGAGGGAGGTTCTCGACCGCGCTAAAAGCCTGTTGCCCCAACTCCAGGCCCACCTGGCCGAGGGGCTGGACATGCCCGAACTGGCCGAGAGAGCCAAACGCGCCGCCGCCCAGCACGACCTCTTCGCCGACCCGGCCACCAGAGCCGCCCGAGAAATCAAGTCCGCCGACCTGGACAACCTTACCCCCATGGCGGCGCTGGAACTGCTGAGGAAACTCAAGGCGGAGTTGTAGCAGGGACCTGCCTGCCGACAGGCAGGTGCAGGGGACCTGCCGGCAGGCGGGGGCAGGGGATACGGATGTTTGTGGCAATGATGGATGCGGAATCGCATAATGTGTCCGTAGATTCTCTCTGACAAGAGCATCGAGAAGCGAAGCCCTTGGAGTGCGGTGTCGAGTCCCGGCGCGCCGGGACGAACACACCGCTTTGGGTCGGCAGCGGAAGAACCTTTACAAACGCCACCATGCGTATCGGGCACGGACGGATTTCTCCGAGCCTCTGAGCGAACTCAAAACACAAGGGGCCGGCGGGCCAAAGCGGCGAGGGCGCCCCGACTTCGTCGGTGCTTGTCGCCGCACTCCAAGGGCTTGCGCGTTACCGTAATGCATGGGCAATCGACAATGA
>CAYOBS010000049.1:12156-15706 GCA_964402305.1 uncultured Planctomycetaceae bacterium
ACAATGACCGTCACATTCCGTGATGACGATAAAATAGTAAGGTGTCCCCGGATTCCGCCGGAACTCAGCTTCCCGCGGGAAGCTGTTCTACCGCCTTCTTCAGCAGGCGGTGCAGGTGGCGCCGGCACCGTATCGAACGATTATCGCACCCCCACTGGTTGGGGGTACTTGAGTCAAGTCAATAAGCATAATCGACAATGACCGTCACATTCCGTGATGACGATAAAATAGTAAGGTGTCCCCGGATTCTTGGGATTCTTGTGCTTCGTACCAAAGAGAATTTCTTGAAGGTTATGGAGCAATTCCATCCCCAAGGCAAACAAGCGGTTAACAGCACTGTGTGGCAAGGGAAGGAACCGCGTTCTTGTAGCGTAACCAAGGTGCGGAGTGGCGTTCACGCCGTCGATGGCAACGATCCCGTAGCATTTGAGTTCGAAGTCAGTTATCGACCTAAGGGCTGCATAACGTTCGTTGGGAACACGAAGTATGACGGATGGACGGCTATGGTTCTGAACAGAGCCCAGGATGGTACGTTGCTGGATGAGCATGGGAAGCCTTTGCCAGAAGGGCAACCGCCAGTCTATCTGCCCTACGAAGTGTACGACGCTATCGATTTTAATCTCATGAATTTTGGCGACTTCATCGGAGAGTTTGACGTTGACGCTGTAAAGCATCGACAATGGCACGATGTAATGCGGGAAGTCGAACACTCGTCCCGATTTGCTGTAGGACTTATGCCAACGTTCATGTCTCTGCGGCGAGAGAGGCCGAATGTTAAGATCGCCCTCTCCAATGCACCTTCTGGCACACGGAGGGATGGGTGGGGGACAAAGATCATTGGTGTGAGCAACTCGACTCCACACCTGCGACAGGTTCTACTGGATCACATAACTGAAATCGTCAGCGGTTTTATTGAGGGGCGATACTCGATGAATTGCATGGAAACTGGCGAGATATTCTTCGCCGAGTTGACCGGCTTGCTTGTGGACTGCACTCCCAATGAAGAAGGCAAAGCCTCACGCTTCGATTGCTTGGCCGAATACCTCCCGCCTGGATATCTTGACGAATTGGCCAAACGCCTTATGGCGACATATGAGATCGAAGTAGATGTGGTGGAAGGAGAGAAGATCGGCCTTCTCCTCCGCCACGCTATTCGAGAATAGCCAGAACACGGAAACGCCCGGGACCACCTGCCTCTCTTCCCGCCTTCCTCCCTCAGTCCGTCCGGCCAGGCTCAAATCCTATCCGCCCGCCGGCGCTTGAACTGCTGAGGAAACTCAAGGCGGAGCTGTGAGGCGGCATCAGACGTACCGGTTTGCGAAAATCATGAACACGCTCGATGTCCACGTGTAGGCCGTGTCGTAATGACCGGCGCCCGTCCTGGCGTCGAAGTTCTCGTAGAAGCCGTTGTCCACACACATCCTGCAGAATGCCCGGACAATGGTCTTGGCCAGTTCATCCTCACCGATATCAAGCAGGCCGGTCACGATAAGCATGGTCGACGGCGCCCAGATCGGGCCGCGCCAGTAACCGTTTTCCGTATACTTGCCGCTGCCGGGCTTCTCGGTGGCCAGTCCACACGGCGTAAGGTGCTCCCGGATCCGTGCGACCAGGGCGGTCCTGACATGCTCAGGCAGGCGACGGCCCAGCACCATGGGCATGCAGGTGATCAGGCTTTCGCATTCCACGATCTTCCCGCAAGGGCGCAGCAGCCCGACAAAATGGTCCTGCTTCCACAGCGTCTCGACGAGCGCCTTTAGCATGCCGTCGCGCCGCTGCCGCCACACGGCCGCGTCGGATTCCTTGTTTATTGCGTGGGCGATGTCGGCGAGCACTTCGAGCTGCAGGACCAGATACCCCGCCAGGTCAGGCGTGACAACCGGAACGCCCTCGTCGAAGATCGTGGAATTATCCCAGCCGCTGTCGAACCCGTGTGTGTAGAACGGCAGCGCGTCGCCGGGCCAGGTCCAGTGATTGCAGAACCAGTCGCTCCATTTCGACAGGTACTCGTAAGCCTCGATCAGCCGTTCGGGCGTCATCATCCCGGGATTCTCATCCCATATCCTGCCCAACGCCCAGCCGTGAACCGGCGGGTTCGCGAACGTATACCTGATGTCCCGGTCGTTCATGCTGCTGGGGCACTTGCCATACGCATCCTGCCTGTCCGACATGACCATGAACTGATCCCACGCGAGGTCAGGGTTGTGGCGGCAATGCGCCATGGCGTTAAACACGTGATCCCAGTGGTACACGTTGCACATGCCCATCTTGGACATAAGCATGGTCCGGCGAGTCAGATAGCCGACCGGGTCCACCGTCGCGGACCAGTTCACGTACCCGGCCAGGTCGCGGGCGGGCTCGTACTGGGGCGCCACTTCGGGCAGGCCTTTTGTCCACAGTGCATACTCATGGGCGACTTCCTCGCGGCAGGCGTCGAAGGCGGGGCGCTCCCTCGGGATCCACGTCGTTACGAACTCATCAATCGCCGCCTCAAACGTGCCGTCGGCGTCGGGGGCGAGCACCGCAACCATGCGGCTGGATTCATGGCAGAACCCCTTGCCCTTCTCCCAGGGCGCATCCACACTCAGTCTTCCCCTGAGCATCTCAAGGGCGAGCTGCACGCCGTGGCACGACATGTTGAATCCCCAGACGCCGCCGGGAAGCTCGCAGGCGGTTGTCCATCGCTCCTTTGGCATTTCGAGTCGCAGCGAAACGCCCCGGCCGCGCACGCGAACCGTGCCCTTGCCCGAGATCACGAACGCCACCTCGCCGCCGCCCGCGGGCTTCAGGGTGAGTTGGCTGGGCGTGGCGTGCGTCTCGAACTCAAGCGCCTCACCGTCCCGGACCGGGTCGATCCGGAAGGCCCGCGGGCTCTTTCCGTGGTGTGTGTGCAGGTACAGCCCCCTGCCCAACTCGCCCCAATCAATGATCGATAGCGAGAAGTAGGAACCGAACCGGCTGAACGGGCATTTGCTGATATCAAACTGCAGGGACATGGTTTCATTCCTCAACGCTAAGGTTGTCGTAAAAGGCCTCGTCGAGGCCGTAATAGGTTGATGTGTGGTCTTCGGCGGGGATCAGGTCCACCAACAGACGGGCATTCTTCTCAAGCGTCACATCCAGGCATGCCGCCACCCCCTTAACGTGCAGGCGCGGCATGTTCAGTCCACTTCTCCCGGAGAAGTCGGTGGACAATTCTCTCATCTCCAATGCAATTCGGAGGAACGCGTAGAGTCTCACCCGACTTCATCGTGATCCGAATTCTGCTCATCATCGGGTATTCGCTCCTGCTTGTATCCTCCAGTATTTCAAAGTGCCTGACTTCTTCATTTCGAATTGTCTTTTCTCCGTCATCGGGATCGCACCAGTAAACCGTGCTGTTGGTAATCTCAAGAAGCCAAGTGCCACCTCTGATTGCATAGAACACGAGGCCCGCCAAGGCTAGGACTGCAAAGGCACTGCCAATTGCTTTGCCGAGTGTGAAGGGGCTCCCCAGCACCAGGATCTCGTACCCGCATAGTATGAACCACACGACCAAGGTACCCGCCAT
>CAYOBS010000050.1:0-12505 GCA_964402305.1 uncultured Planctomycetaceae bacterium
GCACCTTGGCCGCCGCGGCGAATCCTGCCTTGGCGGCCTGGCACGTCAGGGTTATGTCCTCGTCGCCGTGGGCGATCGAGATGAACATCGCCTCGTACTGGCTGGGGGCCAGGTACACGCCGGCGTCGAGCATCGCGTGGAAGTAAGCCTTGTACGCCTCGGTGTTGCTGGCCGTCGCGGAGGCGAAGTCGCGCACCGGACCCGGCGTGAAGAAGCAGCACAGCATGCTGGCGACCCGCGTGAAGAAGACCTTACCGCCCACCCCGGCCGCGTTGGCGGCGTCGGCCAGGCCGGCGGCGAGTGCGGCGCTCTTGGCCTCCAGTTGCTCGTAGAAGCCCTTGGCCCGCAGCTCGGTGAGCGTTGCCAGTCCGGCTGCCATAGCGGCTGGGTTGCCCGACAGCGTCCCGGCCTGGTAGACCGGGCCCTCGGGGGCCAAGTGGCTCATAATTTCTGCACTGCCGCCGAAAGCCCCGACCGGGAGCCCGCCGCCGACGATCTTGCCCAGCACCGTCAGGTCCGGTCGCACGCCGTAAAGCTTCTGGGCGCCGCCGAAGGCGACACGGAAGCCCGTCATCACTTCGTCGAAGATCAGCAACGCCCCCTCGGCGGTGCAAAGCTCCCGCAGGCCCGCGAGAAACCCATCCGCCGGCGGCACGACGCCCATGTTCCCCGCGACCGGCTCGACAATCACGGCCGCGATCTGCCCCTTGTGCAGCTTGAAGGCTTCGTGGACGCTTTCAAGATCGTTGTACGACGCCAGGAGGGTGTCAGCCGTGGCGCCGGGCGGCACGCCGGGGCTGCTGGGCACGCCCAGGGTAAGGGCGCCGCTGCCGGCCGAGACCAGCAGCGCGTCGGCGTGCCCGTGGTAGCAGCCGATGAACTTGACGATCTTGTTTCGCCCGGTCGCCCCGCGCGCCAGGCGGATGGCGCTCATGGCGGCCTCGGTGCCGCTGGAGACGAACCGGACCTTCTCGATCGAGTCAATCGCCGCGACGATGGCCTCGGCAAGGCGCGTCTCAAGCTCGGTCGGCGCGCCGTAGCTCGTCCCGCGATGGACAGCCTTGCAGATCGCCGTTACCACGGCCCGCGGCGCGTGGCCGAGGATGGCCGGGCCGTAACTGGCCACATAATCCACATACTCGTTGCCGTCGATGTCCGTTATCCGCGAGCCCTTGGCCCGCTCGATGACCAATGGCGTGCCCCCCACGGCCGCGAAGGCCCGCACCGGCGAGTTCACCCCGCCGACAAGCACCTTCGAGCCGCGCCGAAACGCCGCCCGCGACTTGGCCGTACGCTCGCTTTGACTCGTCTCTGACAAGTTCCTGCTCCAATAACCGCAATACAGCGGCCCCGGTATGATAAGCATTTCGGGCGAGCTTTCCATGAATCATTTGTCCACACCGTATCCCCGGCGTCCCTGCCGACTTGCCAAAAAGCTTTGTCTTTCCTCCCATCGCCCGCCGCGGTAGAGTGTGGGGGCCTGTAAGAAAGTAACACTAAGGGAGACTCATTCGATGGCTGAGATGGAGCAGATTCCGCGTAGCGAGCACCCCCGCCCGCAGTTTTATCGCGAGGACTGGGGCAATCTCAACGGCACGTGGACGTTCGCGCTGGATGCGGGCAAGAGCGGCCTCAGCCGCAAGCTGCAAGAGTCCCGCGGCCTGGACGGGCGCATCGTCGTGCCGTTTGGCCCGGAGAGCGTGCTGTCCGGCGTCGCCCACGTTGACTTCATCGAGTGCATGTGGTATCAGCGGATGATCGCCGTCCCGGCCAAGTGGAGCGGGCGGCGGGTGCTGCTGCACTTCGGCGCGGTAGACTACGAATGCGAGGTATTCGTCGACGGCGCGCGCGCGGGGGCTCATCGCGGCGGGTCATCGTCGTTCACGATCGACATCACGCCGCTGGTCCGGCCGGGGGCGTCGCACAGCCTTGTAGTGTATGTGCGCGACGATCAGCGCTCCGGCCGGCAGACGTGCGGCAAGCAGTGCTCGGACTACTACTCGCGCGGGTGCAGCTACACGCGGACGACGGGCATCTGGCAGACGGTCTGGATGGAGGCGGCCGCGGCGCAAGGCCTCCGCGACTGCCGGATCACGCCGGACCTCGACGGCGGGCGGTTCATCGTCGAGCCGCGTTTTATCTCGGCCGGCAGGGGGCTTACTTTCCGCGTGGCCGTCAGCGACGGTTCGAGCGTCGTCGCCTCGGCCGAGGTCCCCGCAGCCGATGGGCGCCCATGCGATGTCAGGCTGAGCCGGCCGCAAAGCTGGTCGCCCGCCTCGCCCTTCCTGTACGAACTGACGCTCCAGGTACTCGACTCCGCTGGCGCCGTGGTCGACAGCGTCCGCAGTTATGCGGGGCTTCGCAAGGTGCATGTTGAGGGCGGCCAAATCCTGCTGAACAACGAGCCGATCTACCTCCGGCTGGTGCTGGACCAGGGCTTCTACCCGGATGGAATATGGACTGCCCCCGACGACGATGTTCTGCGGCGGGACATCGAGTTGTCGATGGCGGCGGGGTTCAACGGCGCCAGGCTGCACCAGAAGGTCTTCGAGGAACGCTTCCATTACTGGGCGGACAAGCTGGGATACCTGACCTGGGGCGAGTCGGCGAGTTGGGGCATGGCGATGTGGCAGCCGGGTTCGGTCGAGACGCAGGCGCAGAGCGGCTGGAACTTTCTGAGCGAGTGGCGCGAGGTGATCCAGCGCGACCGCAACCACCCGTCAATCATCGCGTGGACGCCGTTCAACGAGACCAGGGGCAACGCCGGCAGCCCGCAGCACGCCCGGCTGCACCTGGACGCCTACGACCTCACCCGCTCGCTGGACCCGACGCGCCCGGTCAACGACTCCAGCGGATACATCCACTATCGCACCGACCTGTACACGGTGCATAACTACGAGCAGGACCCCGCAAAGCTGGTCGAGGCCCTTACGCCGACGGCGGAGGCGGGCGTCTTCAGAAACTTCCCGGAGTTTGATGCGCCCCACGAGGGCCAGCCGTACCTCGTCGATGAGTTCGGCGGGATCAAGTGGATTCCCGAGGGCCGGCGGCCCCACAGCAAGACCTCCTGGGGCTACGGGCAGGAGCCTAAGACCATCGAGGAGTTCTACGCCCGCCTGGAAGGCATGGTCCGCGGCCTGGCGAGCCTGGAGCACGTGACGGGCTGGTGCTACACGCAGCTTACCGACGTGGAGCAGGAGCAGAACGGAATCTACAACTACGACCGCACGCCCAAGTTCGACATGGCCCGCATAGCGAAAATCTTCCGCGGGCGGGGGGAGTAAGAAAAGCGGAACCGGGAATCTGGAACCAGGAACCCGGAAGAAGAAACAGCTAAGCCCGGAACTGGGGTTGAGTTTTCACTTTTGAGGCCTGCTCGCTTCAGCGAGCAGGGATAAGAAACCACCACCATGCTCGCTGAAGCGAGCAAGCCTCTAGCAGATTACCGTGCGCTCCAAGTTTCTGGTTCCAGGTTCCGAGTTCCTGGTTCCGTTGTTTGCTTTTCCGGGTTCCAGGTTCCGGGTTCCAGGTTCCACTTTTTCTTTTCCAGGTTCCGCCGTTTGCTTTTCCCGGCTACCGGCTACTGACTACCGGCTACTGGCAGTCAGCAACCATTTCCATGGCCATTTGTGCCCAGTCCCAGAGGCGTTTGGGTTCGCCGCGGGTGGTGTGGATGTCCTTTAGGATGATCTCCAGGTGCAGGCCGCGGGTCTTTTCCAGCAGTTCGGCCAGATCGCGGCGGGCGAGGTCCGGGCGCCAGGAGTTTGACGCAAGCACGGCCGGGTTCGGCTTGGCCGAGTAAATGAAGTCCTGACCGATTGCCGAGGCGCCTTGTTCGATGTTGACGAACGGACTCATGGAAATCCGCCGCAGGCGCGGAATGCGGCGGAGGATGTCAACCTTGTGGTGCAGCGGCTCGCAGCAGCCGTAGCAGTTCAGGCCGAACCGATCGAGGATGCGCATCTCGTCCTTCAGCGCGAACTCCCAGTGCATCTCCGGCGAGACGCACGAGAATATCTGCGGCGTCGAGTTGCCCCACATGTCGATCATGCGGACTCTCTTGCCGTCGAAGTCCCTCTGGGGCAGTTCGTCGGTGAAGCCCAGCCCGCCGGAACCCACGCGGTAGTTGGCGTTGTTGAGGCTCAGCAGCCCCATCCGCTCGTACTGCTCGAAGCGCCCGAGCATGACGTCGACCATCCGGGCGATGGCCATGCGGACAAGCCCCGGGTGGTCGATCATGTCCGTGTAGAGTTCCTGAATGCCGTACCACTGGATCAGCGTGTCCCACGGGGCGAACCACGTGATGGTCACGCCGACCTGGCGGACCTCTAGCAGGTCGCCCAGCACGCTGTCGAGCAGTTCGGCGTTGCGGTCGCCGGCGGCGCGGTCGCATGTCACGCGCGGCTCGCGTATCTTCGCCACGTCCGACTCGTCGCGGATGATCGGAATATAGTCGATCGCGTTCTTGGCGATGTCGGACTTCGTCCGCTCGGCCTGCGTCTGAAGGCCGAAGCCGGTGTCGGAGATGACCAGCGGGCTGGGGACCCAGCCCTCGACGATCATGTCAACCGGCAGGTGCCGCCAGTGGTACAGCGTGTGGCGCATTCTCCTCTCGGCGGCGCGCAGGACGGGGTCGGCGACGGTCAACCGGGCCTCGTCGCCCATCTCCTCCCAGCACACCTCGTTTATCCAGACCATCGGCCTGACGGGCTCGAGCCGGTTGAGGCGCCGCCACATGGCGGCCTTCTCCTTGTGGACCGGCATCGCCGCGATCTCGGCCACCTCGCCCGCCAGCCGGCGAAGCGCGTCTTTCTCCCTGGGCGTTACTGACATGATGCTTTCCTTCGATGGCGTCGCGAAAAGAAGATATTAGCTCATAATGTATCAGATCGAGTTCTCATTCTTCCGCCGGCATCGCCAGGGGTGCGTTCCGGTAGTCTTCCACCCGCGGCTCGGCGACGGCCTGGAGCAGCATGTCCACGACGCGGTCGGCCAAGACGCCTTCGGCATCGGCGTTGAAGTTCGTGAATATGCGGTGCCGCAGGACCGGGTGCGCCACGGCGCGGATGTCGTCGGTCGACACGTTGAACCGCCCGTGCAGCAGCGCCCGGCTCTTGGCGCCCAGGACCATGTACTGGGCTGCCCGTGGCCCGGCCCCCCAGGTCAGGTAGTTCTTGACGAAGTCCGGGGCCGTGCCGTCGACAGGCCGGGTGGCGCGGGCGATGTTCACCGCGTAGTCAACAACATGCTGGCTGACCGGGATCTTGCGGACTATCCGCTGGAGCGCCAGCAGGTCCTCGCCGCTGAGCACCTCTTGCGGCTCGAGCTTCACGTCCGTCGTGGTGGACTTGACTATCATCCGCTCCTCGTCGAGCGTCGGATAGTCCACCATCACCATGAACATGAACCTGTCGAGTTGGGCTTCCGGCAAGGGGTAGGTGCCCTCCTGCTCGATGGGGTTCTGCGTGGCCAGGACGAAGAACGGCAGGTCGAGCTCGTAGCTGTTGCCTCCGGCGGTGACCTGGTATTCCTGCATCGCCTGGAGCAGTGCCGCCTGGGTCTTGGGCGGCGTGCGGTTGATCTCGTCGGCCAGGATTATGTTCGAGAAGATCGGCCCCTTCACGAAGCGGAACGCCCGCTTGCCGGTGGTGAGGTCCTCCTCGATGACGTCGGTGCCGGTTATGTCCGACGGCATGAGGTCCGGCGTGAACTGGATGCGGTTGAACTTGAGCTTCAGCACCTTGGCCAGCATCGAGATCATCAGCGTCTTGGCCAGGCCCGGCACGCCCACCAGCAGGCAGTGGCCCCGGCTGAGCAGAGCCTGCATCAAAAGCTCGATCACCGCGTCCTGGCCGATGATGACCTTGTGCAGCTCGGCGAGCATCTTGGCCTTGGCCTTGCCGAGGTTCTCCATTATCCGCATGTCGGCCGGCCTCTTGGCAGACTCAGTCATGGCGCATCTCCTTCGACATCACCTGGCCGGCGGCAACGCCGCCACCTGGAGTTTGGCCGTTTGAGGCATTTTGACCGGGGGGCATTGGGTTAAGCAAGGGGCGCTGTAGCATTTTTGCATCCTCCGCCATCTTTTCGCTTGCTTTTTCGCCACCGTCTACCTAAGGGAAACATCATGAACAAGCAGCTTATCAAGGCCGCCATTCTCGCGACAGCCGCTCTGGCAGTATTCTCACATCAGGCCCTTGCCCAGGCGGCTGGGGCTGGCAAGTCGCCGAAGCAAGCGGACAACGGTGCTGTAAAGGTGTTCATTCTCGCCGGCCAGTCCAACATGGAAGGCCATGGCGGCATTCGGACCATCGGCGCCTTGGGCAATGATCCCATCCACGGCCAACTGCTCAAGAAGCTGAAGAATGCGGACGGTTCATGGGCCGTGCGCGATGACGTCTTCGTATACTACAAGCGTTCAGACGACGTGGTAAAAGCTCCGCTGACCGTGGGACAGGGGTGCTCTTCCGGCGAAATAGGCCCGGAGTTGATGTTCGGCACCATAATGGGCGAGTTCTACAAGGAGCCGGTGCTGCTGATCAAGACCGCCTGGGGCGGAAAGGATTTGTACTGCGACTTCCGTCCGCCGAGTGCCGGCCAGCCCGCCTACGCGATTCAGCCGCGCGACGGCAAGCCCCGCCAGATGGGCGTGTGCTATCACCAGATGGTCGCCGAGGTCAAAGAATGCCTGGCGAATATGGAAAGCGATTTCCCCCAGCTAAAGGGATTAAAGCCCCAGATCGCCGGCTTTGTCTGGTTCCAGGGCTTCAATGAGATGTTTTCCGGCGAGGAGAATCAGAAACAGGTCTATGCGGAGTATGCGCCGAACTATGCGCACATGATTGCGGACCTTGAGAAAGAGTTCAAGCTCGCCAGGCTGCCCTCCGTTGTCGGCGAGATGGGTGTTGACGGCGACAGGCCCAACCCGCTGAGAATTGCCCGGGCGGCCGTCATGAATCAGAAGTCCCTCACGGGCAAGGTCGCGTTTGTCAAGACGGCCCAGTTCTGGGACCCGGCGCTGGACCAAATGGAAAGCAAGCTGGGCGGCCAGGAACAGCGGGTGCGCAAGCAGGTCACGGCCCAGGTCATGGCACAGCTCAAGGGCAAGCCGGAGGCCGCGGACAAAAAAGCGGTGGAACAACTCGTGAACAGCCAGATGGGCGAAGCCCTGTCCAAGGACGAGGGGTATCAGAAAACCCGAGTCGAGCACGACAAGATCGTCAGCCACTGGGAGTGCCATTACTGGGGCAGCTCCAGGATTTACTGCCTGGTCGGCAATGGCCTCGCCGAGGCGATGAAACAGCTCGCGAAGGCAAAATGATGCGTCGCGGATGACCCCGTAAATCAGGGCTACGAGGTGAACGACGATGAATAGCCATGGAGCCAAATTGATATCGACGCCTACCCTTGCCGTCATCAAAAACGCCTTGGCTTCCCTTTGCACCCACTCGACGATGGACAACCTTATGTAGTTGTCTCGATTTGGTCAATCAACTGCGCCGGCGGTACACGGACTTTCTTCTGAACCGAGAGTTCCACAAACTCCGAAAGGATATTGAGACTAAACAGAAGTTGTCAATCATACGGGTACTTGACCCGCGCAATCCAAAGAGCGCCAAGCAGCGGTTTTACAATCCCAACATTCTGTTGGAGTTTGATAAGCAATACACGAAAAAGACCAAGAATTGACCGAGATCAAGGGGCGGCAAAGGCGACCTTCGCGAGCCCGCCGGCATGCTTCCGAAGACGGAAGCATGGCGCCACTAAGTTATTGTTTTCGGCCCTTCATTTCCGGGGCGGTGTACTAAGAGCTATGAGCTAAGACCTTCTTTTCAGAGCAGTTCATGCCCGCACGTCGGGAGCAAGTGATGACCAAAGACAAGATGACTGACACGCCCGCGCCCGGCCCGAACGGCCGGACGGAACTGCTGCTCTACCAGAGCCAGGACGGCAAGACGCGGATCGACGTCCGGCTAGTCGGCGAGACTCTCTGGCTGACCCAGAACCAGATGGCGGAGTTGTTTCAAGTGGACAAGTCCGGCATAAGCCGACATCTGAACAACATTTACGAAACTGGCGAGTTGTCGCCGGAATCAGTTGTTGCAAAATTTGCAACAACTGCCACTGACGGGAAGACCTATCAGGTGGAGTACTACAACCTCGACGCGATCATCTCGGTGGGCTATCGGGTGAACAGCCTGCGGGGCACGCAGTTCCGCATATGGGCGACGCAGCGATTGCGGGAGTACCTCGTCAAGGGGTTCGTCCTGGACGACGACCGCCTGAAGGCCGCCGGGGCTCTTGGCAGCGGTTACTTCGACGAGCTGCTCGAGCGGATTCGCGATATCCGCGCCTCGGAGAAGGTCTTCTGGCGGAAGGTCCTGGACATTTACGCCACAAGCATCGACTACGAGCCGCGGGCGGAGGTCTCGCGGGAGTTCTTCAAGGTCATTCAGAACAAGATGCACTGGGCCTCGCACGGCCACACGGCCGCGGAAATCATCAGCCAGCGTGCCGACGCCGAGAAGCCGAACATGGGGCTGACGGCCTGGTCGGGCGACCACCCGCGCCGCGGCGACGTGAGCGTCGCCAAGAATTACCTCCAGGCCGATGAAATCGCCATACTCAACCGGATGGTGACAGCCTACCTGGAATTGGCGGAGTTGCAGGCGCTCAATCGCAAGCCGATGCACATGCGGGACTGGATTGAGCGGCTGGATGATTTCCTGAAGATGACCGGCCGGGAAATCCTGTCTCATGCCGGCACGGTCAGCCATGACGATGCCTTGGCCAGAGCCCAGGCCCAATACGAGAAGTACCGGCAGATGCACCTGGACGATCCATCGCCGGTGGAGAAGCACTTCATCGAAGCGCTGGCAGAGGTCCAGCAATTGGAACAGCAGGCAAACCAGTTGTCCAAGTCGCCAGGAAGGTAATGCAAACCATCGCCAAAGAGAACGGCGGCCGGTTCAAGCTCATCACCGCCGACGAGTGATGCGGGAGATCAGCGGGCCTGAGGCGAACGCCGGAGATCGATCCCCTGAGTCGCGAAGAAGAATATGCCCTTACGGGCACACTACGAACGCCAGAGGCACGATCCAAGCGTACGCGGAGCGTTCGTAGTGCCGCCGTGAGGCGGTATGTTTCTTCGCAATGGCCGCCGTGCGAGATTCATTCAGGATGCGTCTTAGCCCTCGGATGACCGGACATGCTTCCGCAAACGGCGTGTGGAAGCATGGCGCCACGTGAAGAGACCATTGAACCATGCCCCCGCCTTCTTTCCGCGCGTGACCTGGCCGGTGCCGGCTGGTATGCTGGCATCAAGAAACGTTTGCGTTCCCAGGGATTGCTATCCCTGGGCTTGGGTTTCGCTTGTTTCTTTTCCTATTACCTACTACCTATTACCTATTACCTTATGGCGACGACGGCAAAGGCATATCGGATTCTGGGCATCGACCCCGGTTTGAACATCACCGGCTACGCGGCCGTGGATGTCGCCGGCCCTTGGGGCCCCTTACGGGGGGGCGGCAACCCCGTCATCGTCGAGGCCGGGACGCTGAAGACCAGTCCCCGCGCGGAACTGGCTGAGCGGCTGGGGCAGATTCACGCGGACCTCTCGGCCGTGCTTGCGGAACTCAAGCCCGACATGATGGCCATCGAGCAGCTTTACGCCCACTACAAGCACCCGCGGACGAGCATCCTGATGGCCCATGCGCGTGGGGTTATCATTCTCGCGGCCCGGCAGGCGGGGGTGTCGGTCCGCAGCCTGGCCTCGACGGAGGTCAAGAAGAACCTCACCGGCAACGGTCACGCCTCGAAGCTCCAGATTCAGCGGGCGATCCAGTCCGCCTGCGGCCTGGCCAGGTTGCCCGAGCCGCCCGACGTGGCCGACGCCCTGGCCATCGCCCTGTGCGCCAGCCGCAAGCTGGATCGGTGAAGCAGAAGCGTTTCATCGCAGAGGTCTTGGGGCGGGCTTAGCCCGCAACCAAATTGTGGATTGCGGATTGCGGATTGCGGATTGCGGATTTTCATTATCGGGATCTTTGGCGCAAGACCATAGCACTGACTGGCATCGGGCGGCAGCCCCCGAAAAGTTTGCAGAAAACAGAGGCTATCGAACGTTACCAGTGCAGAGAGGCGCGGAGGAAGGCAAACCTTATGGAAGGGGAATGAACCATGGTTCATCCACGCGGTTTCCAGTCCAGGGATTGCTACCGGGCTCATGGTGTCGTCATCCTGCCGCCCACCTTTTCCGCTGGTCCCAGGAGATGGCTGCGAGGGAAATCCGCAATCCGCAATCCGCAATCCGCAATCAGGGTTTTCCCCTTGCCCTTCCCGCCCAGGGCCTTATATTGAACGGCTCTGCAAAGTGCGAGTAAGGCGTTTTTCCTGTCTCTTGGCGTGGCAGGAAGGGTCAATTGTGGTCGTTGGCTGTCGTTGGCCGTCGTTGAAAAACCTTGGAGAACCATATGCCGGCTTCGAAACCTCAGGATATTCGTAACGTCGTAATGTTGGGCCACGGAGGCGCGGGCAAGACCACTCTGTGCGAGGCGATGCTTTTTGCCGCCAAGGTCACCACCCGCCTGGGCTCGGTGGAAGACGGCACCAGCACGCTGGATTTCACCGACATCGAGAGGGACCGCAAGCACTCTGTCGAGCCGGTAATGGCGAACTTCGAGCACAACGGCAAGTTCATCAACGTCATCGACGCCCCCGGCTACCCGGACTTCATCGGCGGGGCCATGGGGACCATGGACGGGGCGGACAGCGGCGTGGTGGTCATCAGTGCCACGGCCGGGATAGAGGTCAACACCCGCAAGTTGCTCAAGGCGGCCCAGCAAATCTCCATGCCGGTGGCGATCGTGATCAACAAGATCGACGGCGAGAACGCCGACATCGAGCGGCTGCTCAAGGACATCACCGAATCTTTCGGCGTGGCGTGCAAGCCGATGAACCTGCCCGACAGCTCGAACAGGTCGGTGATCGACTGCTTCAATAACGATTCCGGCGACACCGCCGTGGGGGACGTCGGCGCGGCGCACACGCAGTTGGTCGAGAACATCATCGAGGCCGATGAGGAACTCATGGAAGCCTACCTCGGCGGCCAGGAGATACCCCAGGTGAAGCTCTCGGCCGCCGTCGCCAAGGCAATGGTCGAGGGCACGGTGATACCGGTGCTTTTCACGGCCGGCAAGTCCGGCGTGGGCACTGCCGAGCTCATGGACGCGATCGCCAACTACTTTCCATCTCCGGTGGACGTCAAGGCCCCGCGGGCGACCTCGGCGCCGAAAGACGGCGAGACGATCGCCCTTTTGGCCGACGCGGACAAGCCCTTCGTCGCCCAGGCGTTCAAGCTGGCCACGGACCCGTTCGTCGGCAAGATGGCGTGGATTCGCATCCTCCAGGGCTCGTGCATGCCCGACACGGTTTACCACCTGCGCGACGACCGCAAGACGGCGAAGGTCGGGCACTTGTTCAAGATCCAGGGCAAGGAGACCCACGAGGTGAAGAAGGCCGTCGCCGGCGACATAATCGCCCTGGCGAAGGTCGAGGACATCAAGCGCGGCGACGTGCTCCACGTCGAGTCGGCGCCGATGTTCCGCGCGGTCACCGCGTGCCCGCACCCGATGTACTCGCTGGCGGTAACGCCAAAGAGCCGCGGCGACGAGCAGAAGATCTCCGGCTCGCTGAGCAAGCTGGCCGAGGAAGACCCGACGTTCGTGTCAACGCGAGACGCCCAGACGGCCGAGACCGTCATCAGCGGCATCGGCGACCTGCACCTGCGGATAATACTGACCAAGATGCGAGAGCGGTTCGACCTCGACGTTGACACCAAGCCGCCGAAGATCCCCTACAAGGAGACCATCGCCGCCAAGGCCGACGGACACCACCGCCACAAGAAGCAGACCGGCGGGGCCGGGCAGTTCGGCGAGGTGTACCTGCGAGTAGAGCCTCTGGAGCGTGGAAGCGGCTTCGAGTTCGTCAACGCCCTGTTCGGCGAGTCCATCCCGCGGCAGTTCCTGCCTGCCATCGAGAAAGGCGTCGTCGAGGTCCTGGCAAACGGCGCCGTCGCGGGCTATCCCATGCAGGATATCCGCGTGAGCGTCTACGACGGCAAGCACCACGCGGTTGACTCCAAGGAAATCGCCTTCAAGACCGCCGGCAAGTACGCCTTCATCGACGCGATCCATAAGGCCAAGCCCGTGCTGCTGGAACCCATCGTGGACATGGAAATAACGGTCCCGTCGAGCTTCATGGGCGATATCGCCAGCGACCTTTCCGGGCGGCGCGGGCGGATCATGGGCCAGGATGTGCTTCCGGGCAACATGTGCGTCATCAAGGCCCAGGCCCCGCTGGCCGAGGTGATGCAGTACAACAGCCAGCTCCGCTCGGTTACCGGCGGGCAGGGCAGCTACTCGATGGAGCTGAGCCACTACGAGCCGGTGCCCGGCAACGTCCAGGCCCAGATCGTCGCGGCCGCCCAGGCAGCCAAGGAAGAAGACAA
>CAYOBS010000050.1:12605-15496 GCA_964402305.1 uncultured Planctomycetaceae bacterium
GATTTGAGATTTTTGATTTGTGATTGAAAGGCAATTGAAAAAGACTTGCTCTTCATGCGCCGCGGCCGTATAATACTTCGCTTTGCCGAATGTGGCGAGTCAAATGCAGGAGTTGTGAAAATGCCTCGAGTGTGTCCATTTACAGGTAAGAAGACCAGCAGCGGCCGAAGCTACGCCCATCGCGGCAAGGCAAAGTATCTAGGCGGCGTCGGCATCAAGACCACCGGCAATACCAAGCGTAAGTTCAAGGCGAACATGCAGCGCGTCCGCGCTGTTATCGACGGCACGGTATGCCGGATCAACGTTTCGACCAAGGCCATCCGCATGGGCCTGATAACCAAGCCGCCGAAGCGCAACTACACGCCCGACGCAGCCAAGTAGCCCCCCCTCCGCGGCGCCGCGGCGGCCAGGGCAAGCGAGTCGCCGGGACCGTATAAAACAAGCCTGAAAAAACGCCGAGCCCGCCGGACAGGCCCTTCGATGAAGGGCAATCCCGGCGGGCTCGTTGCAATTGCCGAAACAGATTAAAACGAAAGTATATATTTAACGCAAGTCCGAGAAATCCGCAAGGATCGCCGGGCATGATTAGGATGCGTCCAGGTCGGCATCGGTTATCCCGAACTTGCGCTGTATTGCGCGGAGGTGGTCTGCCCACACAACAGAATTCTCACGTGCGCAGCATTCATGCTGTAGAATGTGGCGGGCAAATCTTTCCGGTCCCATCCCTGATATTCTTGCTTCACTGCCTCGCCACGCAACTCGGATGCTCTTTAACTTAAGGGCGCGTTTTAACTTACCCCAAGTGCATGTCGAATGATGGCTCACTTA
Organism: uncultured Planctomycetaceae bacterium; assembly: GCA_964402305.1. Lineage (GTDB taxonomy): Bacteria > Planctomycetota > Phycisphaerae > SM23-33 > SM23-33 > JAUWQU01. Next base: position 13,434 of record CAYOBS010000050.1, read on the forward strand.
ATCGCCAGTTCTATCGGCAGATCGGCTCGAAGGTTGCTGAATTGCCCCCCGTAGGGCTGAATCATGCGTGAGGGTTGCTTTCTCCTGGCGATCAACTCCTCGGCCCGGTCAAGAAGAACTTTAGGGAGTGGTCTAGCCAGTTTCAGCCTTTGTTGAATCTCAACCGGAGCCGGAGAGATCAGCGGGATAGTAGGGTCTTTCTCGTATTCCTCAATCAGGGAATGAAGTGCTTTCCTGAGAGTGATGTAAGCCTCAAGAATACACTTGCCCATGCCAATCTGGTCCGTGTTGACGGAGTGCGCAACCCACATGCCTGGGTCGTCCTCGCTCCTGTAAATCACGCAAACGTCCACAAAGTTCCTTGGGGCTTTAGGCATGATGGAATCGCTGGCCGCCGTCATGTTCGTTGTTCCTCCATCACGCGATGCTTTTCTTCTTCCCTTACCATCGCGCCATTCCACACACAATTATAACACCTGCCGCTAGATTGTCAAGGACGCCCCTGATGGCCGGCACCACGAAACGAACGCCGCTGTCGATCCTGATCCGTACACATATCGACGCGATTAGACGGGCCAGGAGGGAAAAAGTCAAAATAATCGCAAATTTTTATCTTTGTACTTGACGCAAGTGCGTGCGTTAAATACACGCTTCCGCATTAAAATCTCAACACCTTGCCGCATAACGCCTTAGAACTGGTATTGTGCCGGAGGCGGCCAATTCCGTGAAATATCTCCATACAAATCGCATCTTGCCTTATTAACTGTTGTCGGTTGTCTGGTTTTCGCCTTTAGCCGCGTTGCTGGCCGGCAGGGTCGCAATGCGGACTTCGCAAGACATCCGACGAAACCGCTCGCTGCAAGAGGCGTCTCGCGGACGCGCGCCGGCCCGGCCTCCGGGGGGGGGCTCGGGGCGGCGGTGGTCCTCCCCGGTTGAATCTGCAACCCGCAAGCCCGCCAGGTATTTCCCCTACAGCTACGGCAGAATCTCCACCACGGCTCCCAGTGGAATGCGAGGATAGAGTTCGCGGATCGCATCGTCGTCCATCGCAATGCACCCCAGCGTGCCCGGCCGGTCGCCCTTGGCGCCGTGGATCATGATCTCCCCGCCCAGCCGAGTGTTCCATGGCGGCTGCCGGCAGCGGGTGCTGGCCGCGATGATCGCGGCGTGCTGCCTGGCGTCGATAAGCCCGGCCTTGAGACCACGCTGGGCGTCCCCGACATTCGGGTAGTCCAGCCCAAGCGACAGCACGTACTTCGACTCTGGATTGCGGACCACCACGTGGAAAACCCCCTCCGGCGTCCGCTTGTCGCCTTCCTTCTCCTTGTCGCCGGGATTGGCCCCGGAAATCACGCGGTAGCTCTTGACCGCCTCGTCGCCGTCGAAGACCGTCATGATGCCCGTTGACTTGCAGACCTTGATGGCTGGGTGCGAAGGCTCACCGAGAGGCCTGTCCGACCAGTAGACGTCGAAGGGCTGGTTGGGCTCGCGGCCCTGGGCCAGAACCCTGTGGGCAGTAAGGGAACTATGCACCAGGCAACCCCCCACCGCCATCAGCACCGCCGCGCCGCCAATTATCAGCCAACGAAGCATCGCTGCCAAACTCCCGCCGCGGCCCTCGGCCGCGAACCTGCCTGCCGGCAGGCAGGTGTTCAATGTTCGAATGCTCAATGTCCAACTGCCACAGCCGCAACTGAGGGATTCAGATCCCAATCCCTGCGTCCCAGTCCGGGCCAGAGTTCTCCGTGACCGAAACGAGAGGTGACGTTTGCAGCCCAGTGGCCAAGTTCGCATTACATCCTTCTTATTACACAATTGTGGCCCGCAATCCAAGAGGTTTTACTTCTCCGGCGGGAGCGGTTCGGAAAGTTCGACCCGCGTCTCCAGGCAGTCTTCGTCGTAGAAACACAGGTATACCTTGCTTCCCTCCCTGCGGACCGAGAAGTTCCCCGGACTGCGTTCAAACCGCATCGGTTTGCCGGTCATGGGGTTTGTAACGTGTTCTGCCGCCAGCTGCTCCTCTCGCGCCACCAGTTCGGGGAATTTTGCGAGCTGCTCGTCGG
>CAYOBS010000051.1:0-13100 GCA_964402305.1 uncultured Planctomycetaceae bacterium
AGTATTCGCGGTATGACCGCCAGCCCTCGTAGCCGCTCGAGCAGCGGTTAGGGTGGTACGGCGCCACCGCGGCCGGACCGAGCCACAGGTCCCAGTCGAAGCCCCGCGGGCAGTCTGTCGAGCTTGCCCCCAGCGAGCAGTACTGCGATGGGCTGCCGCACGGGACGTAGATGTTCTGTATCTTGCCCAGCACGCCGCCGCGGATCAGATCGCACGCGCGGCGATAGCTGTTGTAATAGCGGTGGCCTAGGCCAGCCTGGAAGATCCGCCCGTACCGCCCGGAAACCCGGGCGATCTGGCGGGCCTCGCGAACCGTCAGCGAGATCGGGCTTTCGCAGTAGATGTCCTTGTTGGCGCGGGCGGCCGCACAGGCGATCACGGCGTGCCAGTGGTCGGGCGTGGCTATCACCACGGCGTCGATGCCGTCGGCGGCGAGGACCTCGCGGAAGTCCCGCACGGCCTTGACGCCCTTCTCCCGCCGCTCGATGCGCGAGGCGATGTGCTCGCGGCGCGACTCATCGACGTCGCAGACGCTGACGATCTGGAACTGGCGAAGCCGGTAGTAGCCCTCGATCCAATTAGCCCCGCTTCGCCCGCAGCCGATCAACCCAAGTGTCACGCGGTCGCTCGGCAAGTTATCGTCCCTCTTGCCCAGCGCCGACGAGGCCAGCACGTAAGGCGCGGCCACCAGCACCGGCGCGGCCTTAAGCAGCGCCCGGCGCGATATCTTCTTACTGCCCGGTCCGCTCATCCAACCCACCTCGTAACTATAAGTATTCTAACCACTCCGGCGGCCCAACAGGACGAAAGAAGGCTTCGCGAAGAAGGCTTCAGACCTCAGGCTTCAGGTAAAGAAGAAGAAAAAGAAAGGCCGCTACCTGCACGATAGACGCCGCTTTCCTGAAGCCGGCTTCTTCTTCTCCTGAAGTCTGAGGTCTGAAGCCTGAAGCCTTCGGTGCGTCACTGGGCCGGCGTGAACGTGATGTTCCTGAACGACACCGCCCCGTGGTTGCCCTGGAACATTATGGGGCCCCTGGCCTTTTCCTTGCCGTCCACGCCGCCAGGCGTCGGACCCTTCATTTCCAGGTTCTCGTGGATGACCGCCCCGTTGAGGACAACCTTGACGAACTTCATCCCCGCGGTCTTCTTGCCCTCGGCGTCAAACTTCGGGGCCTCGTACCGGATCTCCAGCGAGGACCACTCGCCGGGCTTCTTGTAGACTGGCTTGGTGGGCGGCTGGGCGCCATAGATTGCCCCCATGTCCCCGCCGCCAGGGTTCTTCTCCTTGCCGTAGCTGTCGAGCACCTGAACCTCATACTCGCCCATCACGTAAACGCCGCTGTTGGAGCCCTTGGGCACCATCACCTCAAGCTTTATCGTGCCCGAGCCGAAAGTCTGCTTCGTCCAGAAGTCCACGCCGTGGCCCTTGGCGTTGATGAGCTCCGAACCTTCCTTCGAGACCGCCAACTCCTTCGGTTTGTTCGGGTCCAGCCTGGCCGAGCCGACCGTCCAGAACTTGCTGTCGCCGCCCTTGCACGTCCACTCAGAAAGGTCCTTGCCGTTGAACACCGTGCCGCCCTGCGCGGCCGAGGCCTCGCTCTGCGCCGCATTATGTTCGATCATCTGCCCGACCTTTTGCAGGGTTTCGACGTCGATCTTTCGCAGTTTGCCCGCGTAGTCCGGCCCGACATCCAGCGAGAAGATGTTGCCGTACTTGACCGCGCCGCAGTAGTCCTTGTAGATCGCCTCGGCCGGCTTGCAGAGGCCGTCGTGCTCCGGCAGCGAGTAGAACCACATCGCCCCGCCCTTGTGCGCCTGGAGGATCGGGTAGGTGAACTCCGCCAGCAGGAAGCTCTTGCTCGCCACGCCCTTTATGTACGGGGCGGACTTGGTATCCGTCAGCGGTCCCGGCCTGCCCATCTCGCCGAGGCGAATGTCCGCGCCCTGCTGATCGCCGTGGTTAAAGCCCACGAAGCATCCCGGTTGAAACTTCTTGACCCACGCGATGGTGTCGGCGTGGCTGAGCCCGCCGGTTCCCGCGGCGTGGTCGAACCAGATGTACTCGATCGGCCCGTAGCCCGTCAGCAGCTCCTTGAGCTGGGCCTTCTTCATCTCCGGGTTCGACCCGCCCTTGCCGCCCTTGCCGTCGACGGCCTCGGGCCAGGTCCAGTCGCCCTCGGAGAAGTAAAGCGCCAGCTTGATGCCCTGCTTGTCGCAGCTCTTTCGCATCTCGGCCAGGACATCCTTGCCCAGCGGACTCTTGGTCGCCTTGCGGTCGGTCGTCGCGGTGTCCCAAAGGCAGAAGCCGTCGTGATGCTTCGTCAGGAACAGGATGTAGCCCATCCGGGCTTCCTTGGCGGTGGCAGCCCACTGGTCGGTGTCGCAGCCTGTCGCCTTGAAGAACGACACATCCTTCACGCCCGGCGTCCACTCCTTGCCGGAGAAGGTGCTGAAGGACCAGCAGATGAACATTCCCCACCGCAGGGCCTTGAGCTCCTCCGCCCGCTTGCTCATGTCCACCGGCTCGGCCGCGACCGCCAGCCCAGCCGTCGCAACCGCCCATGCCATCACCCACGCCGCCAACTTCGTCTTTCGTGCATTCATTGACATGCTCCCGTTTCAAGAAGTAGGTAGTAGGGCATCGGAAGCCCAGGGATAGCAATCCCTGCGAGCCGACTATCTTCTTGAACCCGCGTCATCGAACGTGGTTCTTGCACGCGGAATCGCGGTGGCTTATCGCGCGGGGCCAGGGGATAATGTCGCAGTACCCAAGGATTCGGGGAGGTGCCGACATTATGAAACGATGGGCTTTGCTGACGGTGGGCCTCTACATGCTGATCCTGCTCGTGCTGGCCGGGCCGGTGGTCTGCCTGTGCTTCGTTGACGAATTCCACCTGACCCCTGGGAGTAGCCCTAGCCTGATGGATGCTCTCAAAGGCACCTATGGCACCGCCTTCCACGCGATTATGGGCAAGGAGGACGGCCCTCCTGACCGTTGGGCGTGCATCTTAATCTCGCCCTGGATGTGGGCACTGGTTATGGGGCTGGCACAGGCGGCGCTGCTGGTGGTGCCCGTCCGCGTCGAGAGCCGAAAGCCCGTAACCACGCGATGGCTGATCTGGCCGCTGCTTGCGGCGCTGGCGATGCTCCTGCTGCTTGCCGGCGGGATTCTCGCCGCTGTCTGGGAAACGATTGAGAATACGAACGATCTAACTGATCCGGTCACAATCATCGCCTTTGTCAGTCCTGTCGGGGCCATCTGGATCGCCTGGGCAATTATCTTCGGCTATTACACCGTCCGCGGCGGGCGGGCGAACTTCATGACGCGCCTGGCCCGCTCGCTGGTTGCCGGCAGCATACTGGAGCTTCTCGTGGCCGTGCCCGCTCACGTCCTGGCTCGGGCACGACACTACTGCTGTGCCGGCTTCGGCACGTTCTGGGGGATCGCCGCGGGAATATCGGTGATGCTGTTTGCCTTCGGCCCGGCCGTGTTCGTACTCTTCGCCCGCCGCTACGGCGGCCTCCGCCGCCACGCTGGCGCTGCTAACCCTCCCCTTGACGGGGGAACACGTGTCTAGCGGACTTTGTTCAGAACCGCCGCGGGCAATATGGAGTGCGGCGACAAGTCCCGGCGCGCCGGGACGACCTCGCCGCTTTGGCTCGCGCCACGGTTCAAACGGCGCCCCGCATTCAAGTGCATGGGGTCCGCCATGCAAAGCGGCGAGGTCGGCCCTACGGGCCTCGTCGCCGCACTCCAAAGGCAAGCCTTCCGGCGGCTCTTGCCGCCAGGCGATGACTTGTTGTCGCCCAAGACTTACTGCCGGCGGAGGGTGGCCTGCGGGGCAGGGGTCCGCCGCCTGCCTTTATCTCGCGAAGAACGCCTTGATCTTCCCGGCCACGTGGCAGAGCTGCTCGTCGGTCAGTTCGGGGTAGATAGGCAGCGCCAGGCTCTCTGCCGCGGCGGCTTCGCTTGCGGGGAAGTCGCCCTGTCGGTAGCCAAGCGTGGCGAAACATTCCTGCTGGTGGAGGCTCAGCGGGTAGTAGATGGCCGTGCCGATGGCGGCGTCCTTGAGGTGCTGCTGGAGGGCGTCGCGGCGCGGCACACGTATGCAATACTGGTTATATATGCTGATGTTGAAATCGCGGACAATCGGCGTGGTCACCTCGTCGATGCCGGCCAGGAGTTCATCGTAGCGTTTCGCGTTGGCGCGCCGCTTGGCCGACCATGCGTCGAGGTGCGGCAGCTTGACCAGCAGCCCGGCCGCCTGAAGCGTGTCCAGGCGGAAGTTGCCGCCGACCCACTTGTGGAAGTACTGCGGCTTGCTGCCGTGGTTGCGGCACTGGGCCATGCGGTCGGCAAGGTCCGCGTCCTGCGTGACGACCATCCCGCCGTCGCCGAGCCCGCCGAGGTTCTTGCTGGGGAAGAAGCTCAGGCACCCGGCCGAGCCGATCGCCCCGGCCCTGCGGCCCTTGTACTGGGCGCCGATGGCCTGGGCGGCGTCCTCGACGACGTAAAGCCCGTGCTTCCTGGCAATGGCCATGATCGCGTCCATGTCAGCCATCGCGCCGAAAAGATGCACCGGCATGATAGCCTTGGTCCGGCCGGTGATGACGGAATCGATCTTCGCGGCGTCGATGTTGAACGTGTCCGGCTCGATGTCAACGAAAACGGGCTTTGCCCCCACCCGCCATATGCTCCCAGCCGTGGCGAAGAACGTGTACGGCGTGGTGATGACCTCGTCGCCTTCGCCGATTTCCAGGCTCATCAGCGTGGCGATAAGGGCGTCGGTGCCGCTGGAGACGCCCACCGCCGCCTTGGCGCCGCTGTATGCGGCCACGGCCTGCTCGAGCTGCCCGACGGCGGGGCCGTTGATGAAATACTGGCTCTCCATAACGGCGTCGATAGCCGCCCGCATCTCGTCGCGGAGCGTCGCATACTGGGCCTTCAGGTCCAACAGCGGTACTTGCATGGTCCTGCATGTCCTTTAGAGATCGAGTTAATCCTTCTTGCGAGCCTTGATCTCGTCGTACGTCAACTTACCCGCCGCCAGGGCCGGGGGCAACGGGGCATCTTCGTCGAGGTCCAGGCAGCGGAGCACGCCGGGGGAGGCCTCCCTGTAACGATAGCCGCTTTCCGGGCAGACCATGCAGCCGTCGGGGCCTGGTTTTGCCAGCCTGTGGCCGTGACGGCTCATCCAGCCGTGCTGGCACGCGGGCACACCCATCATCAGGGCGTAATCCGGCACATTGCGGGCAACCACCGCCCCGGCCGCGATGAAGGCGTACCGCCCGACCTCGATGCCGCAGACGATCGTGGCGTTGGCGCCCACCGTCGCGCCGCGCCGCAGCACGGTCTTCTCGTAAATCGAGTGGCGGACCACCTGCGACCGCGGGTTGGTCACGTTGGTCAGCACGCAGCTTGGGCCGAGAAAGACATCGTCCTCGATCACCGTGCCGGTGTAGATGGCCACGTTGTTCTGGACCTTCACGTTGTCGCCCACGACCACGCCGCCGGCGACCATCGTGTTCTGTCCGAAGATGCACCGCCGGCCTATCTTCGCGCCGCTCATCACGTGGGCGAAGTGCCAGATCTTCGTGCCCTGGCCGATCTCGGCGCCCTGGTCAACGTAGGCGCTTTCGTGAACGAAATAAGGCTTCTGCTGCTGCTCTGACATGCTTGCTCCAGGTTGGACAGAGAGGCTGTTAGGTCATGGCTCTGCCGTCATTCAAATCCTAAATTCGAAGCACGAAATCCTAAACAATTTCAAAGCACGAAATTCAAGACAAGGACCAAGTCACAAACACCAAATCTCAAACAAGAACCAATTGCCAAGGACCAACATCTATGCTTGCGTTTGGAGCATTATGATTTTGAATTTGTTCAGGATTTAGTGCTTAGAAATTAGAATTTGCCGCGTGCTAAAGCACGCGCGCCAGCATCGGGTGGTACTCGCCCGTCTTGCCGATTGGCGTCGCGGTCCGGATGGCCGAGACGATCTCGATCGACGGAAGCACCGCCTGGCACCCAAAGCCGTCCCCGGCGAGGATCCGGCGGTAGCTCTCGGTGTGCAGGTCCGTAAAGCCCTCTGAAAACTCCACTTCCTCGCCGTCGACGCTGATGGCCCGATACGTCGCCGGCTTGCCTGCCTCCGGCGGCTTGGGCAGGTCGCCGCGGTTGAGCGACAGGAACCAGCGAACCCGGCCGCGCTCGAGCTCCAGATACCCCGCGGCCCGCGTGGCCTCGTGCATGTGAACCAGGTTTCGGCGCACCGGGCCGAATATCCACGTGAGCATGTCGAAAAAATGTACGCCGATATTGGTGGCGATGCCGCCGGACTTCTCTATATCACCTTTCCAGGACGCGAGATACCAGTACCCGCGCGTGGTGATGTAAGTCAGGTCGATCTCGTGCATCTTGTCCTTGGGCGCCTGGTCGATCCGCTGCTTGAGCGCGACGATCGTCGGGTGCAGCCGTAGTTGGAGGATGGTGTTGATCTGCCGGCCGTGCTCGCCGGCCAGTTCCTCCAAAGCAAGCAAGTTCCATGGGTTAAGGACGAGCGGCTTTTCGCAGATGGCGTCGGCGCCGATCCGCAGCGCAAATCGCACGTGTGCGTCGTGAAGGTAGTTAGGCGAGCAGATGCTCACGTAATCGATGGCCTCGCCGGGCTTTCGGCGGAGCTTTTCCAGGTGGCGGTCGAACCGCTCGAATTCCGTAAAGAACCGAGCCTCCGTGGTATACGAGTCGAGCACGCCGACCGAGTCGTTCTTGTCCAGCGCGGCCACCAGCTCGTTGCCGGTCTCCTTTATAGCCTTCAGGTGCCGCGGCGCGATGTACCCGCCGGCGCCGATCAACGCAAACCTCTTAGCCATTGCCGCTCCTTTTCGCCCAAACAAGTCGTATCCATACGAGATCGCGATATTGCACTATCGCAAGGCCGGGTTGTCCAGCCTTATTGTCCTTTGCCCCGGTTGCCGGGGCAGTTCGGGCATTATACCGGCGACCACGTCTCAAAGGCGAGCTTTCCGCGAACCTCGCGGCCCCGAGGGCGGTAAAATCCGCATGTGTTATTGGACTTGCCCCGTCTGGCCGATGTTATTGTTACGTTATTGGTCTTGTCAAAAACTGCCGGCCGATTGCCGGCAAGGTTGAGCGAGCATCATGCTTTTCGAAGGAGCAGCACATGGCCGTGGGTGCATTGATGGGAAAGATTCGTTCCAGGCAGGCCCTGATAGGCGTGATCGGCCTGGGTTACGTCGGTCTGCCGCTGGTTCGCGAGTTCACGCGAGGCGGCGCCAGGGTGCTGGGCTTTGACGTCGACAGGACGAAGGTCGATACGCTCAAGGCCGGCAAGAGCTATATCGAGCACCTGCCGGCCTCGCTTATCAAAGAGATGATCGGATCGGGCCTGTTCGAGCCGACGATGGACTTCGACAGGCTCACCGAGGCGGACTGCATACTGATCTGCGTGCCGACCCCGCTGACGAAGATGCGCGAGCCGGACATGTCGTACATCGAGAAGACATCCGAGGCCATCTCCAAGCGGCTTCGCAAGGGGCAGCTTGTCGTGCTGGAGTCCACCACCTATCCCGGCACGACCCGTGAGGTCACGCTGCCGATCCTCGAAAAGAGCGGCCTGAAGGTCGGCAAGGACTTCTTCCTGGCCTTCAGCCCCGAGCGCGAGGATCCCGGCCGGAAAGACTACAGCACCAAGACCATCCCCAAGGTCGTCGGCGGATACGACAAGGACTCGCTGGCGCTGGCGGTGGCATGCTACGAGATCGCCATCGACATTGTGGTGCCGGTCAGCAGTTGCGAGGCGGCCGAGGCGGCCAAGATCCTCGAGAACACCTACCGCTGCGTCAACATAGCCCTGGTCAACGAGTTGAAGATCCTCTTCGACCGCATGGGCATCGACGTTTGGGAAGTCATCCGCGCCGCGTCGACCAAGCCGTTCGGCTTCACGCCGTTCTACCCGGGTCCGGGCCTCGGCGGGCACTGCATTCCGATCGACCCGTTCTACCTGTCGTGGAAGGCCCGGCAGTACGAAATGACCACTCGCTTCATCGAGCTGGCGGGCGAGGTCAACGTCTCCATGCCGCGGTACGTCGTCAGCAGGCTCATGGACGCCCTCAACGACCGCTCCGAGGCCCTTAAGGGCGCCAATGTCCTCATCCTCGGCCTGGCGTACAAGAAGGACATCGACGATGTCCGCGAGAGCCCCTCGCTGGAGCTTATCAAGCTGCTCCGGGAAAAGGGCGCGAAGGTCGACTACAACGACCCCCACGTGCCGCGAACCCACAAGATGCGCGAGTACGACCTGAAGATGACCTCCAGGAAGCTCTCGGCCAGGATGCTCGCGGGCTACGACGCGGTCCTCATCAGCACCGACCACAGCAGCTACGACTACCAGTTCATAGTCGACAACGCCAGGCTCGTCCTGGACACCCGCAACGCAACAGTCAACGTCAAACGCGGGTCCAGGAAGATCGTCAAGGCGTAAGGCATAGCGCAGCCATTGAACGTGACGCCGGCAAACCCGTTTCCAACCCAGCCGATGGGTAGGCAGTATTCGGAGTACAAGATTCCATGATATGCGAGGTACAGTTTTGCTCGTCGATAGGGGGGGCACCCATTTTAGAAAAACTGGTGGATGGGCTGAACGGCCTCGGATGCTGTGCGACGGAGTATAGCTTACTCAGCATGGGAGAGTATTGGGGCGCGGATTCGTGGCTTGCGCGATGGCGTCTGCGGGGATTGATGTATGCGGTGTATCCGGCGCGCTTTCTGGCCAAGTTCGCCGGGCGGCGGGGGCCCGTGATGCGTGTCGTAACAACAAATCCGTTTTTTATGCCCTATCTGGCGGCGCTCTCCTGCCGCGGGCGCAATACGCGAGTTGTGAACCTGTTGTACGATCTCTTCCCGGATGCGCTGGAGTTAGCGGGGGCATTGAGGCCGAGATCGTGGGGTGCCCGGCTTCTCGGCAGGATCACCGCCGGGGCTCTTCGGCGTTGCGATGCCACGGTGTTCCTGGGCGAACGCCTGCGGGAGCATACGGAGAGGAAGTATGGTCCGGCGCGGCGAGCCGTGGTCATTCCGGTGGGCGCCGATGGTACGCCTTTTCGAGACTGCATGCCTGTTCAGGCGAACGATCAGACATCGGTCACGCTTCTGTATTGCGGCAATATGGGGAGACTGCACGACTACAGGACGATCCACGATGCCCTACAACTTCTCCGTGCCAAAGAGGATTTCCAAGCCGGCGTTATGGCGCACGGCCGACGGTTGCGGGTTGCGATTCACGGCAACGGTAACGGATTCAAGAAGTTTCAGGCCTTGGCTGGGGCGGATTCGGGCGATGCGGCCTGGGAATTGGTTTTTGGCGCGAATCTCGGCGGCAACGCGTGGGCAACGCAAATGCGCGACGCGGACATCGCTCTGGTCACAATGTCCAAGGGCGCGGAGCGTGTGTTGATGCCGAGCAAGACCTACAGTGCCTTGGTGGCCGGCCAGGCGATCCTGGCCGTATGCCCGGATGATTCGGACCTGGCGGATCTGGTACGCGAGCATGAGTGCGGTTGGGTCGTATCGCCGGGCGATGCGCCTCTCTTGGCGGAGATTCTGCACGAAATCCGAACCGAACCCGCGAAGGTGTTGCAAAAGCGGCGAAACGCATTCAGGGCCGGTCATGAGAAGTACGACTTGGCCGTCGTCGCGCGGCGGTGGCTTGACTTGGTGAACGAACTGCGGCGCGAGAACCCCAACAGCGTGAGAGCCTGAACCCATGGGGGCGGCGTGCGAAGCGATTTCCGGACATTATGGGTGCATGTCTCGGCTTTCTCGTGGGTCTGCCGCTCCTGGCCATTATCGCCGTTCTGGCGCGAATCAAACTTGGTACGTAGGTTCTGTTCCGCCAACAGCGGCACGGCCCCGCACCGGCCGTTCCTGCCGGACCTGGCCGCCGCGGCCGAGTACGTCGCCCGAACGATCACCGCCCGCCCGGAAGCCACCACCCGCCCCGCGCCGAATGCCCGGCGAGCCCGGTGGGTAACCGACTTCGACCGCCCCGCCATCGCACGCCGGCTGGTGGAGATCGTCGAGGGCCAACAGTTCGCCCGTTCTTAGCTCGCGCGGGCGCCCTGTTCTCATCGCAGACGCATATGAACCTTCGTTTCATCCTAAAACCTGCCTGCCGGCAGGCAGGCATGAAAAGACCGAGAACGAGGACGAGGCCGAGGACGAGGACGAGAACGAGGACGAGGACGAGACCGAGGACGAGGACGAGAACGAGAACGAGGACGAGGGCTGTCGCCTGGATTGTGCCCCTGCTACCTGCTCCCTATTACCCGCTACCTTCTTTTCAGAGCGGACGCCCCGATCCTGCCGGCGCAGAAAACAGCGGGCGAGGATCCATCCTCACCCGCTCATTACGTCCGGTCAGGGCCAACCGGTTATGGGAGCTTGCCTGCTAACCCAACAGGTCGTCCAGGAGTCTCTCGACGGTGATGTCGATCTTCTCGGGAGTCTCGTAGGCGCCCGCCTTGATCTCCTGCTTCACGCGGGCCACGAGGTCCGCGCGGACATCGGGAATTTCGTGGACCTTTGCCGCCAATGCCGCGGCCGTGGAAATCTCCACCACGTCCGAGACGCCCCCCGCGGCAACCGGCGGGGCGCTGGAAACTACCGGGCTCGCCAGTTCCACCGACTGAGGGGCCCAACTGGGATGGACGCCGTTCACGTTGGTCATTCTGCTCACCTATGGCCCGCCCAGCACCTTGGCGGGTTTATTAGCGGGGCCGGCTCAGCGATGCATCCGTCCACCTGCTGCGGTACCAGCCATCGGCCCGCGCCGCATCCTTGTCTCGGGCAGGAGCCTGACGCACTTATCCATCACGTCAGCCTCTTATCACATCCTTGTACTGTTATTCTCGACTATCACCGGCAAAACCTTGAATCCTTGCCGGTTTTGGCAACTTCTGTAAACCATTATAACACAATTCTTTACGGGAGCAAGCCCCCGGAATCCGCAGAACACACCATTTATTGTGCCGCAACGGGCCACGCAAAGTTCATTCATATTGTGCAGATTGCCCATTTTAACGGAAGGCCAGGGATTTCTTACAGAGGCGCAGAGAAGTAAAAGAAACAGAAGAAAAAGAAACATCAGAGGGGGATTACATGGATTAAAGGATTACATGGATAGAAGCAGATATTAACTTCTTAATCCATGTAATCCTTTAATCCATGTAATCCCCCTCTAAAGCTTTTTCTGCTTCTTCTAACCTCTGCGCCTCTGTGCCTCTGTGGTCAACTGCTTTTTCCCAACCGGGCAAGGTGGATAGCCAGGACCGTAACGTCGGCCGGGGTTATCCCGCTGATCCGCAGGGCCTGACCCAGGCATCGCGGGCTCGCCGCGCGGAGCTTCTCGCGGGCCTCGAAACGCAGGTGCGAGACGGCGTCGTAGTCGATGTCGTCCGGCAGCAGCTTGCGGTCCAGTTCCCGCATCTGCCGCAAAGCGGACTGCTCCTTGGCGAGATAGCCGGCGTAGCGGGCGTCGATGGCGACCGACTCGATCGCGGCTGGATTGTCGGCCACGATGCGCCGCAGCGTATCGGCGGCGTCACCGACGGCCAAGGCCAGGACCTCGGCCAGGCAGCGGTCCGGCTGGGCCAACAGCGCCCACAGGCTTTTGCCGGCCGAGCCGACGGAGCCAACACCGCCGGTATCGCCGCCGCCGCCGGCAATTCCGCCAACTCCCTCTGTGCCGCCACCCGTCACCATCTTCTCCAGCCGAGAAAGGTCTTCTCGCGAATAGGGCGCAGAGGAAGAAGGATTGAGCCCGTTACCTTTGGACCTCTGTGCCTCTGCGCCTCTGCGGTAATCCGTTTCTTTGTTTGCCGCCGGCGGCCGGACTGCGCTGGCCGCCCTGGCGGCTCGTGCGGCCTGGAGGCACCGCTTGGCCTCGACGGCGGCCTGGGCCTTGGCCGAGTAGGCCGACCAGCGGACATCGTCGATCAGCCCGACCGACCGGGCTAGTTCCGTGAGCCGTCGATCCGCGTTGTCGGCCCGCAGGCTCAGGCGGCACTCAGCCCGGCTGGTGAACATGCGGTACGGCTCGGTTATGCCCTTTGTGACCAGGTCGTCGATCATCACGCCGATGTACGCCTGGTCGCGACCCAGCACCAGCGGCCCCTGGCCCCGCATCGCCAGCACCGCGTTTACCCCCGCGATCAGGCCCTGGGCGGCGGCCTCCTCGTAGCCCGTGGTGCCATTTACCTGCCCGGCCAGGAAAAGCCCGCCCGCCGCCCGCGCCTCCAACGTCGCCTTAAGCTGCGTCGGCGGAAAGTAGTCGTACTCGATGGCGTAGCCGTAGCGGAGTATCTCCGCTCGTTCCAGGCCCGGGATGCCCCGGACGATAGCATCCTGCACATCCGCTGGCAGCGACGTCGATATGCCGTTGACGTACATCCAGTTGGTGTCCAGGCCCTCGGGCTCCAGGAAGACCTGGTGCGAGTCCTTGTCGGCGAACCGCTGGACCTTGGTCTCCAGCGACGGGCAGTATCGCGGCCCGACGGACTGGATCTGCCCCGTATAAAGCGGTGACTGGTGCAGGTTGGCGCGGATCGCCTCGTGTACCTGGGGCGTCGTCCGCGTTATCCAGCACGGCTCCTGGCGGACGTCCAGCCTGCCCGTAAGGAACGAAAACGGCTGGGGCGCCGCGTCGCCGTCCTGACGCTGGCAGAGGCCGTAGTCTATCGTCTCGGCCGCGAGGCGCGGGCACGTGCCGGTCTTGAGCCGGCCAACGGCCAGGCCCAGGCGCCGCAGGCTGTCAGTAAGCCGCGTCGCGGCCGGCTCGCCGTACCGCCCGCCCGGCCACTGCCGCTGCCCAAGGTGCATCAGGCCGTTGAGGAACGTGCCCGCGGCAACGATAACGCCGCGGCAGCAAAGGAAGGGGACTGGCTCCGAGGCGGCATGCTTCTCGCCGCCGAGGTGCCAGTCCCCGCTGTGGCGTCCCCCGCCGAACGCCTCTTCGTGCGGCCAACCGCGAAGGAAGGGGACTGGCTCCGAGGCGGCATGCTTCTCGCCGCCGAGGTGCCAGTCC